>NZ_JBIWEY010000019.1:0-82201 GCF_044762775.1 Lysinibacillus sp. NPDC096418 | reverse complement strand
AATCTAAAAAGGATGGCTCCTGTACAATACAGAAACCATCTCTTAGCTGCTTAATCTCTTTTTTTAGTTTGTCCTTGACTTAGGTACCACATTAAAAAGGCCCTCTTTTGTTTATATTTTTATTCCTTTAGAGTTTCCGTAATGGTCAACAAATATTCTCAAGTCCTCTAATGTTGAGGATAAAAAACTTTGGTCACTTTCTATTTCAAATTGTAATTCATTTTCCATATGAGCTTTTTCTTTAAAGTAACCTTGTAAAACAACTGTTCCCAATTGATTGAATACAACCTCTATTTTAATAGAAGTTTCATAGTTCCCAAAAGTAGCCATTCCTTTAAGTTCACAATAGCACTTATCTAGTTGCTTATAAAACTCATAAACATCACCAGTTGTAAACCACAATTCACCTAAAACATAATAATTTCCACTTTCAATTTCAACGTTGCCCTCAGCATCATAGCCACCAAAATGGCTTGTGTCTTTAGGAAAACCACTTACTTTTTGTAGTTCAATTCGGATAAAGCCCTGCTTACCTTTAATAGTAAATCCATTCATAGTTTTAACTCATTTCCTAAAAAGCTAATGGTTAATCAATAGCCATAACAATTTATAATTATATTTTCTTCATTCACTAAATTACTTTGGTGATAAAATAGGTAATACTGTTAGAATAAATCCTTACAAAGATAACGCTGACGAGCTTTATATGTACCATTTCTATTAACAGACATACTACCACAATGTTCACAGGCTAATCCATTAGAAAATCGTTTCTCCCGAATATCAACAATCTTATTTGAGATATTGGTAGTAGAATAGGGAAAAAAAGACCTCAAAAAAATATCATGAGCGTAAGAAAAGAATAAATTAAAAAGACTACATGATGGTGGTACATCATGTAGTCTCGTAATAGCAGGTTCCCCAAAAGGGACTGGCTGTTTTCAGGTATAATAACCCATCTGGACCTTTAACTGAAGGATGGGTTATTTTTTATGGTTAAATGAAAGAATTGATACAATCAATGCTGCGAATGAAACTGCGAACATTAATCCTTCAAAAACGGTCACTAGCACCACATGCTCGCACGAAGCGTGACATGCGGACGTTACCCCAGGAGCTGACGTCCATAATCTATGAGTGTAACCGCTAAACTAAAAAAGGACTGTGTGTATCCACACCCAATCTATACACCAAACATTCCGCATAATTAGCGACTGACTCGTGTTAACGTTTTAGAACTAGTGACCTTACTTAGTCGACAGGGTGACTATTTCTTTCAGTTTGAATAGACGCCTCAACGAAAGTAATGTGATCTGCACTTATTCTACGGCGCAAATTCAATTTGATGAGTCATTAATAAAATAATTGCGATGATCCAAAATATAAAAAATGATGAAGATAGAATCAAAGAGAGTATAGGTATAACATTTTTCTCCGTTTTTTTCGCAATCCCTATTAGAGAAATGACAATCCCTAAACCTGTAAGTGCAAACGTTATATAGTCTCCAGCCAAATTCCCAATGTTTGCAATTCTTGTAGGCGTTACAAAGACAATAAAAAAGCAAACCACTCCAATAATCAAGGAAATCAGACTAATCATCCCGTGTTTCTTTTGCATTACCATTTTATTTTCCATTCAAGTAGCCCCCTTCTAAAAAATCCATATCCTCTCTTTTATCTTTATGCATAAAATTTAAAATTGTTTCGTTTTCAGCAATATTAGCAAGGAGAACAACAATCATGATGTTGCCCCTCGAACATTCACCTATCTATTACCTTTCAATTACAGTACACATACGTTCGGTTATTAGAATCCTTCCCTTTAAAATACGCCTGCTGTATCGCCGTAAAATGCACCAAAGACATTTTGTTTGCAGTCACGTTTTACTTCGTTAGCTACCTTTAGTTGCAACGAATTAGCTAGTTGGTCAAATTGTTAATCTGATGGGATACCATGTTCCTTTGCATATTTCTTCAAAATCATTAGGGCCCGAGCTTGTTTATTTTTGTTTGGCGCTTGTTCCAAGTTATGATGGATGACTAAATTCCAATAAATCGTCGTGAAGGAGTAGTAAATTTGGTCATAGTTAAGTGCTAAAAGCGCAAGAAAATTGATTATATAATTGTTTAACCGCTTAGTTTTGTTGTTGTTTTACGTTACCGCTTGAGATTCTTTACCCCTGAAATTCTCCTTTATTTTTTGCTTGTGACATTGTGCCATATCCCTTTTTTATCGAATCTGCCATAACAGATTTGTCATACCTAGGTATTTCATTATTCGCTAAGCCATATACTTCGATATACCATTCCACAATACTGTATGTACCATGCTTTCCGGTTCCTCCAACATTAATGTCATTACAATTTTTAGTACACGTTTTTTTCAGAGTTCATTTTACCTTTTTCAGCACTTATTTCTTTTTTCTAGCGCTCATTTTTTTCCAGAACTCACCATTTTCCCTAACGCCCACATGATTATAGTTAGAAGTACCCTGTCTAGTAATGAATCGACAAGTAAAACAACCTATTCTTTAGTAAACTTTTCTATATATTACTTATTCTTTGGTATAGTTTTAGTAACTTTCTGCTGTTATGATTATGAAGCATTTACTAGAGAAGGAGGTTTTTTGATGAGTTATGATTCTTATTATAGTGATTATGATGCGGTCTTTGGTGGCTTTTTGATTATTGCTCTTTTAGTGTGTCTTGTTATGGCTCTTGTTTACTACTTAATTAGTGCTCTGATCTATTACACAACGTCTAAAACAAATGGATTTAACGATCTTGCTTACATCGCTTGGATACCGTTGATTAATGTATATAGTCTTTTCTTATTAACTGCGAATAGTGATGATGATGCAACCATTCGTTCTTCTGCGCTGAAAAATACGCTGATTTATTTCGGGTTGTTTATTATTTCTTTCGTCCCCGTTATCGGAATAATCGCATCACTCGTAATGGCCGGTTTTGTACTTTATTACTCGTATCGCTTACTGTATCGTTGGTCTGGTGAAACGGGTAGAGCGGTGCTATACGTTATATTATCGTTCTTCACAGGTGGTTTATTCTTTGCGGTATATGGCTTAATGCGCATGAATCAACCGTTCAAAGCTTAATCACATTGCATACAAAAAATTCTCTTTTCGTCTTAAAGACCTAAAGAGGATTTTTCGTATTTTTAGGACCATCCACTGAATTAGTTTTCGACTTCGAGAATAGCATCGATTTCTTCTTGGATTTCTCTATTCACCGAAAGAGAACGTTTTTTTCTCAATTCAAGATCCATATCTTTATCAATGAAGTTATTGGTATGTTTATCAAAACAATCGAAACAAATAGCGTAAAAATCTTTTTGCTCTTTCTTTAAAAAATCAAATTCCCATGTTTCAAATTCTAAATAACTTACTTTATTTTTCGTTTCAATTTCACATAATTCACAAGTTAGTTTCATTATAAAAACCCTTTCTTACATATGACTCTTCACCAAATTCTGTAGTTGACAGCACATTCCACTACATGCGGACGCGTCGCTTACGCTCCTACGGGGTCTCAAGCTGCTCGCTAATCACCAAAGAATTGCCGCCTTCCGTTCCATGTGCTTACTTCATTATTAAAATCGAGTACATGTTTTAGTGATGACCTTTTTACAAAACCTTTATATTTTTGCTAAATGGCGATCTTTAATTCTTTTTAGACGCCCATGGTAGTTCATGATATTCGCTTGTGCTTGTTTGGCCTCTTCGCTTGTAGGTTGTAAGTTAGCGATATCCCAATATTTCACCACTACATCTAATACTTGATCAAAATATTGTAGTGGTCCGTAGTTCGTATCGATGGCAATCGTTTTCATTCTTTCGTTAAAGTCAGGCATTACTGCGCCTGGCATCGAGAAATTAATAATGACATTCTCGAAAAACACAATGAAATTTGGATCAAGTTCAAGATGTGCTTTCACTGTGTCGCGGTAGAATGCATAATGAAGTGCTTCGTCTTTCGCTAAACGTCGAAGTAATGTAGCTAAATCTTTGTCATACTGCCCCGCTATTTTCGCTACATTATTGTAAAAAACAAGTGTGCCCAACTCTTGCAATGAAGTATAAGCCATTGTTGCTAGTGGATTCGTGAAATCTGGGAACCAACCATTTTCAACTATTCGCTTTCTTAATTCATGCAATCTTTTAGGATTTACGTTGCGTGTCACCAATAAATACGTTTCTAGTAAGTTAGAGTGCTGGTCTTCTTCAGCCGTCCAAGTATGTACAAAATCATTGATGACTTCCATTGAATTTTTAAATGTGTAATCCAAATGCGACGTATACCAAGGTAAATTTGCTTCCGTCAGTAATGCAGTTTCGATCGCAACAATGACACCTTCTGGAAGAGTTACTTGGCTCTCATCCCAAGGAACTCGTTTAAAGGACATCGCCTTGTCCCATGGAATAAATTCGTGATAACTCCAGTCAATATTTGCTGAGCGCTCCTTATGTAATTGATATAATTCTTTAATGCACGGTTCTAAGCGCATATCCAAATCTGAATTTAACATTCTCTTATCCCCTTAATTTTTTGCTAATAATTAGAATTTTCTCAATAATTATAATTTACTTTAGCAATAAAAGATATAGAGAAAAAGCACTTAGAGTAATAGGAGCTTTAAAAGGAATCTCGGAGCATAGTAGTAAAAACAATATTTCACTAAAATGACAAGGAGCTACCTTAAAAGAAAAAATAGTATGCTGAGAGTACTTTTAGTATGTTATCTATTTTGATAAACAGGTGAAAATCCGCGTAGACTCCTGCGGGAACAGCACAAGACGTAAGACGCAACAAACCGCGCGTAGCGAGGGTTGCGTCTTACGCTGTGCCTGCGGAAAGCGAAGCGGATTTTCACCATATAGAAATGTAGTTGTTCTGCTTAAATTATAAAGTAATATTATTTATTTCTCACAAACAACAGTTTATACCACTGATTCACGATAAACGGTAGAATGGACAAACTATAAATAAACCCTAATTGTGCGGCACTTATTGTAGCAACTTCAAATACACCCATAAGCGATGGGATAAATAATACTAAATGTAGCAGGACTACCCCTATTAAAAATGCTAGCCACGTATATTTATTCGAAAATACACCAATTGTGAAGATCGACTCCCTCGATCTGGAGTTGAAGCCATGTATTAATCTGGACAAACATAATGTTGTAAATGCCATTGTACTTGCCGTTAACGTATCGCCTGTTGACAACCCGATTTGAAATGCAACACATGTAGAAATAGCAATTAATATCCCTTCGAGTATCACTTGCGTTGTAAATCTTTTATTTAGCAATGGCGTGTTAATATCTCTAGGCTTGTCCTTCATTGTTTTCTTATTATGCGGCTCTAATCCTATTGCAATTGCTGGTAAACTATCGGTAAGTAGGTTAATAAATAATAGATGCACGGGTGCAAATGGAACCGGCAAACCTAGAACTGTTGCATATAAAACAACAAAAATGGCACCTGCATTCCCTGATAATAAGAATAGAATGGCGTTTTTTATATTCGTGTACATACTTCTTCCGTTCGAAATGGCTTTGACAATCGTTGAGAAATTATCATCTGTTAAAATCATAGACGATGCATCTTTCGCTACCTCTGTACCTGTGATTCCCATTGCCACACCAATATCCGCTTGCTTTAGGGCAGGTCCATCGTTGACCCCATCTCCGGTCATCGCAACAACATTGCCTTTTTCTTGCCAAGCTTTTACGATGCGAATTTTATGCTCTGGCGTTACACGGGCGTAGACAGAAATATCTTGGACCTTTTCTTGGAGCTCTTGATCCGTTAATTTTTCTATTTCATAGCCTTCGATTACTTCAGATGGATCGTTTAAAATCCCAATTTGCTTGGCAATAGCTGTTGCCGTGATTTTATGATCACCTGTAATCATCACTGGTTTGATACCAGCTTTTATACAGCTTTCTACCGCCGCTTGCGACTCTTTTCTCGGTGGATCCATCATCGCCACTAAGCCGACAAAGATTAAATCTCTTTCGACTCCGGCATGAATCGATTGATTTTTCCTCACTTCTTTGTAAGTAATCGCTAATACACGTAATCCATTCATAGAAAAATCGCGATTGACTTCTTCTATTTTCCTTCTCTGTTCGATTGTAATAGGCTGAATACCGTTAGAAGATTCTATTTTCGCAATTTTAGGTAGTAGGACATCTAATGCTCCCTTTGTAATCATGATCGTTTGCTGATTAATTTGATTCACAGTACTCATTAACTTCCTGTCTGAATCAAAAGGAATTTCAGCAACTCTTGGATAATGCTCCCGAACATCTAATTCGTCAAAATAATAATGCTTCCCTAATTTCACAAGTGCAATCTCAGTTGGGTTACCGATTTCTTTCTGATCACTTTCTACTGCGTCACTACATAAAAGTGATTTTATAATAAGACTTTTCTCAATGGGATTGCCAATAGAAAGTCGATCATGAGGAATGACTTTTTGATCTACATATACTTGTTGAACAGCCATTTTATTTTCTGTTAATGTACCTGTTTTATCTGAACAAATAACGGATACACTGCCCAAACTTTCAACTGCATAAAGCTTTCGTATAATGGCATTTTCCTTTGCCATTTTCTGTGTGCCGAAAGCAAGTACAATCGTCACAATCGAGCTAAGTGCTTCTGGTATGGCGGCAACTGCAAGTGCAACTGCAAACATAAACGATTCTACTAACTCGCGTCCTCGGAATAAATCAATCAGGAAAATACCTAAACAAATAATTGTAATCCCTAAAGCTAGCTTCTCGCCAAAGTCATCAAGACTCACTTGTAACGGCGTTTTCTTCTCTTTGGCAGTATCTAATAAATTAGCGATTTTCCCGATTTCCGTTTTCATCCCAATTGCGGTAACGGCTACAATTCCACGTCCAGTAGTGACAAAGCTTCCTGAGAAAACCATATTTCGTTTATCACCAATTGTTATATGACTCTCTTGGATAGGCGTGATCATTTTCGCTACAGCCAATGATTCTCCCGTTAGAGAACTTTCATTTATTTGCAGGTTATAGCCTTCTACTAACCTTCCATCCGCACTAATATAATCGCCTGCCTCCAAATAAAGAAGGTCTCCAACAACTATATCCTTCGAAGGAATCTCTACTAATTGATTATTCCGCATTACCTTAGCGATTGGCGAGGTCAACGTTTTCAAATTGTCCAAAGACTGTTCAGCTTTTACATGTTGTACTGTTCCTAGTATCGCGTTTAATATAACGACAATTGCGATTACAATAGTACTTTCTACTTCACCCAATAAAAATGAGATGAAAGCTGCTATCATTAAAATAATGACTAATAGATCTTTAAACTGCCCCATAAAAACAGCAAATGTACTTATTCTTTTTCCTTCCACCAATTCATTATAACCATATACGTCTCGTCTCTTTTCGATGTCATAATCACTCAACCCTTGATCTGTTACATTTAACTGATTCATAACTTCAGTTGATGATTGTTGATGATAATCTGGCATTCGATTCCCCTTCCCCTATAAAATTTTAGGATATCTTGCTGATTTCAAAATCTCAGCACTTAACATTCATTCCATAAACTTAGATACATCAATTCCTATTGATAATCAGAATAAAGGATTAATGAATTTATAAACCATAAATACAAGTTAAATGCTATTGTTCATAAAGGCGGTAAATACGTTATAGGTTGTCCGTCTTATACAGGTAGTGAATCCAGTTGAATGTTTCTTTGAAAATACCAATTGGGCATAAGTATTTTAATTTTGTTCTCTATTCACACCACCCCCATATTACTCGAACTATAACAATACTATTCCTTGTCCTATCCCAGTATGATAACAATCCATATAGAAATTTAATTATGTAAATGCTACTTTGTGATATTAGGGTTGATTGGAAGGAAATTTTTTTTTGGCTCTTTACCGTAATCCATACTTGACCTTAAATAAAGGGGCTGTTAGGAAAGCACTTTTCCACATAGGACCATTTTGAACAAATAATTTTTTTACCCATATTATAAATAGTTGAGACAATTAATTAGTTCAGAGGGAGGTTAATGATGCATTGGATCACCATAATTCTTATAGGTATAGCAGCTAATTTAGATAATCTAGGGATTGGCTTGGCCTATGGAATTAAACGAACGAAAATTCCAATTTTATCGAATTTAACTATTGCCGTTATGTCAATGATTGTCACTTTTATTGCAGTAAAGGCCGGGAGCACTATTCTTGAGTTTGTTTCTCCACATCTTGCTAGTCTTTTGGGAAGCCTTTTATTATGCGCTATCGGGGTATGGACTTTAATGTCTAAGCGGTTTTCTACTAAGGGATTCTTAGAAAATCCTGAACTGTTTGATGAAGATAAAAATCATATTATTTCTTTCCGAGAATCCATTCCTCTTGGATGCATCTTATGTTTAAATTGCTTAGCTGGTGGAATTGCAATTGGTGCGAATGGTATTTCCGCCATTTGGACAGTAATCTCCATTGGATTCTTTTCAATTGTATCAGTTGCTATCGGCAGTCATTTTGGTGCTTTAATGAGTAAAACATTTATTGGCAAATATTCGACAGCCATTTCTGGATGGTTGATCATATTAATTGGGATTTTCGAGATTTTTGCATAATAAAACGTAAGCCCAACTAGACTCTATACGGGGAGCGTACGCAAAAGGTGCGCGGCTCCGTTCTTGTCCATGAAAATCACCTTACATAATAATAGTTGAAATTATATAGTTCATACATTTGCTACTTTGAGTAGATTGAATATTCTGCTATCATATTAAAAAAGAAGTTAGAAAGTAGAATGAGTGTGCTATATTATAGGTAGAAAATTTTAACTTTTAAAGCAAAGGGGATTTATTCACATGTATGAAAATATTTTAAGACATCCGGGACCGACACCTATTCCAAAAAAGGTTCAGCTTGCCATGAGCCAAGATATCTTCAGCCATCGAAGCAATGAGTTTGTCGAGTTATACCGTGAAACGACTGAACTAGTGAAACCAATTTTCGGCACAAAACAAGAAATTTTACTACTTCCTTCTGGTGGCACAGCCGCATTAGAAGCAGCTGCAGTAAATACCGTTTCTGCTGGTGAAGATGTTGTAGTTATCACTATCGGAGCGTTTGGCGATTACTTCGTTTCTATTTGTGAGAAATATGGCTTTAACGTGCATAAACTTGAACAAGAATGGGGGCAAGCATGCACAGCTGAGGAGTTACAACAATTTTTACAGCCATTAACAAATATAAAAGCTGTTTTTGTTACGTACAATGAAACGTCCACGGGCATTTTAAACCCAATTGCTGAGTTAGCACAAGTTGTTCGTAATGAAACAAACGCGTTACTAATTGTTGACGGGGTAAGCTGCATTGGTGGAGCACCTGCTGAAATGGACAAATGGGGCGTCGATATTCTTGTTACAGGTTCTCAAAAGGCGATGATGTTACCACCTGGCCTCTCTCTAGTTAGCGTGAGCGACAGAGCATGGAAAGTGATCGAAGAAAATAAAGCACCATCTTATTACTTAAACCTACAAAGCTATCGTAGTTGGGCAGAGAAAGGCATGACACCAAATACCCCTACGATCACACTTATTTACGGACTAAATGCTGTCTGCAAGCTTATTGAGGAAGAAGGCGGTTTTGCTAAAACAGTCGCACGTCATGAATTGATGAAAGATATGGTGCGCAGTGCGATGAAAGCACTTAACATCGGCCTATTGACAGATGATGAGCACGCTTCACCTACGATTACAGCCATCATAGCGCCCGAAGGCATTGCATTAGGTGATTTCCTATCACATTTAAAACAACAGTATCATTTAGATTTTGCTGGTGGACTTGGTCATTTACAAGGGAAAATGTTCAGATTCGGTCATATGGGCTATTGCTTCCCAAGCGACGTTTTACAAGCCGTTTCATTAATGGAAGCTGCTCTGCAAGACTTCTCTTATGACTTTGAACCGGGTGCAGGTGTACTCGCTGCGCATAAAGTATTTCTAGCTGCTCAAAGTAAATAATTGAGCTATAGATGAACTAGAGATTTAGCGAGACAATCGGCGATATTGGCGCTTCTATCAGCGATAATTCACCTTTAGAGTTAGATATAAAAGAATTTCTTCAAGAACAGAACGCAAGAAGGCTGATTACGGGCGGCACTTCTTGCGTTTTTGCACGTATTCTTCTTCAAATAAATGTCGAAAGTTTTTGCTCTTCACCAAAGGCATACGTACTTTATGAACTCTTGTCTTTTTCCATCTTTAATTCCTGAATAAAAATACGCCTCCAAAATTACTGGGAAGAACTTATAGGTCATGTGCAAATCTTTTCAGTATTAGTATAAAATAAAAAATAGCTAGGGATTTATGAGGGCACTGAAAAACTCTAAACTAAGATTATTTTATAGTATTTTTTTGCATGGGCATTTCTTTACTAAGCAAGGATTTTGCGCGGCAACGAATATCTTCCGTGCAAAGGCAATGCGACAGCGACGTGAGACTTCTGCAGGAACATTATTTGCGACGAAAGCGTGAGTGAAACCTAGCGGCAGAAGCACGCACGAGACGTAAGATGCAACAAATCGCGCGTAGCGAGGGTTGCGGCTTACGCTGTGCCTGTGGAAAGCGAATGCTGGAGCGCCAAATCCTTTAGGTCATAATTTGGTTAGAGGTTTTATAAAAAAAAACACTTTTTCAGTGGTCTCTGATTTATCGGAGGGTTTTCATCTATGAATCAGACTTATCGTACTAATGAAATCGCAGAAATTGGACAAGTCCATCCAAATACAGTACGTGTTTATGAGGAATGGGGTTTTTTATCCCCTGTACCCCGAGCGGCGAATGGCTACCGTGTATATGAAACGGTTCATGTAGTTCAATTAATAATTGCACGGCTAGCTTTTCGTTGTGAATTGATTCAAAATAATTTACGAAAACGTGCAACGAGAATCGTTATATTGAGTGGAAAACAAGCCTTTCTCGAAGCTTTACTTGAGGCAAAGAAGTATTTTTCTCACTTAAAACTAGAGCATCAATATGTACTCGAAGCGATTGAAGTCGTAAAAAATTGGCACCAACCTACGCAAAGCTCTACCGCAAAGACCTATACGCATCAAGAAGTCGCAAACGAATTAGGAATAACTGAAGAAGTATTACGAAATTGGGAAAGAAACGGACTTTTTTCTGTAGAACGTAATACAAAAAGACATCGTGTATATTATGAAGAGGATATCGAACGTCTACTCGTTATTCGAACATTGCGAAGTGCTCATTTTTCAATAGTCGCTATTTTGCGTCTTGTTCAACAACAAGAAGACGCCCTCCCCGTTGATATTAAAGATCTTTTAAATACCCCTTCCAGCACCGAAGATATACTTCGTATCACCGATCGATTAGAAATAGGCTTACGTGAAGCGATGGAAGATATAAAAGAATTAATTCGATTACTATCCAACTATCTCAAAAAGGAGGCACTATAACTAGTGCCCCGTAACCTATCCCAACAGCAATGGTGAAGGTTTTTTAGTTAATTGTAATAGCGTTAATTGATGCATGGCTCTTGTACAAGCCACATATAATAGACCTTTATCAAAATCACTGGCATACGATGCTTCATCTACAAATGGGACAATCACCACATCAAATTCCAGTCCCTTTGCCAGTTGAACGGAGGCAAGAGTAATCCCCTCCGTAAATTTCGCACTATGTTCATCCAATTTATGAACATTAAATTCAACTTGCAGTGCCCCGTAAAGTTCTTCCACCTGTGCTGCTGTTTTACAAACAATTCCACATGTTTTATAGCTACTTACTTCGAATTGTTTTAAATATTGTTTTATTTTTTCAGTTTGCTCTGTGAATTTTTCATAGTTTTCTATTGTCGGCTGTTCTCCGTGGCGCTCAATTGCTTCGATTGCATTTTTCGATAAAAACCGTTTCGTAAATTCAATGATTTCAAACGATGAGCGATAACTTTTCTTTAATTCAACGTATTCCATTTGTGGAAAAATTTCTTGGAATCCATTTGAACTACTGACAGCAAACGGATTTAACGATTGGCCGAAATCTCCTAAAATCGTTTTCTTGCAGCGAAATAACTTCTGAATAACTGCATACTGTACAGGTGTGTAGTCCTGCATCTCATCAATGACGAGATGATTCACTAAATCAAATGTATCTACGCCCTCCATATATGCATTGCAATATAAATATGGATAGACATCTGCAAATTCAAACGTCCCTTTTTGCCAAATAAACTGATCGGGTTGTCCCATATGTTCAAAAAACGCTTTATATAAACTAAGGGCATCTGTAAAACGTAGGCGCTTTCTTAAACGTTTGACGATTTCATTTTTTGACGACAGCTTTACCTCCCCTTGGCGTTTCGCTTTAACGACTGCTAATAAGTCCTCCGCTACATATTCGATACGTTTTGACACAGGTTCCTTTGCATAGCTCCCAAAACGCTCCGTTATATAATTAGCATCAATAGAGATTTCTTGAATAGTAATGTCCTTAGGGATTAATAAATCAGTGTTTTGATTGTTTAGAAAAGCAGTGAGTTGTTCAAAAAAATGAAGGGATGATTTAAAAGCTACACGTTTAGCTAATGCACTATTTGGATATTCAATGAGTTGCTTTGCTTGCTCATACAGCGATTTAAATTTATATTTGCTAGGTAAAATTTTCTCAGCGATCTCACCTAGACTACTCTCACGTATGGGCTCTTCCCCTAGCTCCGGTAACACGGTCGAAATATAATCTGCGAATACTTTATTTGGCGACACAATCATGACGCGTTCAGATGATAATGAATCTTTATATTTGTAAAGTAAATAGGCAATGCGGTGAAGGGCAATTGATGTTTTTCCTGAACCTGCTACCCCTTGAATGATTAACGTATGTGCTAGATCATTACGGACAATGGCATTTTGCTCCTTCTGAATCGTTGCAATAATCGTTTTCATGCGCTCATCAGCTGCCCTACTTAGCTCTTTTTGTAAAATCGAATCGTGGATGTTTATTGAACTTTCCGGTACATAGTCCAGTTCACTGTTCACAATTTTAAGTTGATGTTTTCGAATGAGTTTCCCAAAGACCGTGCCATTTAATGCTTCATAGGATGCTTCCCCTAGTTCATAGTCGTAATACATACTCGAAACCGATGCACGCCAATCGAAAATACAGATTGTCCCGTCTTCATCCGTAAATGAAAATTTACCGATATAAAACGTTTCAGCATCCGCTGTTCTTTCACCATCATAGACAAAATCAATTCGCCCAAAATATGGAGACTCGATTAATTTTTCGAGTTGTGTACGTTGTTTTACTGTCATTACACCTGTTTTGTCAATCGTTGTTAATGCTCGCTGATTGCTGAACATCTCCATCGTATCCATTTCATTTCGATAATCCACCATATATTGCTTCAAATCCATATATTCATCATAATAATCATCTACTTTGGCATTCACAGCCATGTACGCTTTTTTTAGCTTTGTCATGATTTTTGCTAAAGTTTGATGTT
This sequence comes from Lysinibacillus sp. NPDC096418, assembly GCF_044762775.1. Classification (NCBI taxonomy): domain Bacteria; kingdom Bacillati; phylum Bacillota; class Bacilli; order Caryophanales; family Bacillaceae; genus Lysinibacillus; species Lysinibacillus sp. NPDC096418. Next base: position 68,628 of record NZ_JBIWEY010000019.1, on the reverse strand, counting down.
CATCTTTAAAATTTTGCATACTAATACCCTCCAATTTTCCAGCAGTCGTACTAGCTTAGCACGCCCATTTTCACTGGTGTTATATTGGAGGGTTTTAATCATTTAAAATTTACCTAAATGGAAGCATTTAATGCGACCTTCATACCTTTTCTAAATATTCCTCACGCATCTCTTGTGGCACCATACTTCCACCTGTTGCCCATACAAGATGTGTCGCCTGGTTCATTTTTTCCGCTAAGTTATGCTTTTCCAAATAACTTTGCCCGTTTTTCATTAACTGAATCGGTCCAAACATACCTGCGTGTGCAGATGGCTCTAAAAATAGACCTTCTGTTTCCATAGCCAAACCGAGTGACGTAAACAGCTCTTCATCTTTCACTGTATAACAGCCGCTAATATACGTTTCCATCACTTTCCCAACAAATTTAGAAGCACGACCTACAGCTAGACCATCTGCTTCGGTCTTATTGTCTAACCCGATATCTTCTACGCTGATTTCATCATGTAAGCCAGTCATCAATCCAATTGTCATACATGGTGAAGCAACTGGTTCAGCAAAGAAAATATGGACGTATTCACCGTGAATTTCGCGTAAACCATAAGCTACTCCACCAGGACCACCACCGACTCCACAAGGTAAATACACGAACAATGGTTGGTCTTCACCCACTTCAATGTTCGTCTTTTTAAATTGGGCTTGCAAACGTTTTGCTGCCACTGCATAGCCAGCAAATAAATCTTTCGAATTTTCATCATCGATAAAATGGCACATCGGATCTTGCTCCGCTTCTTTACGTCCCTGCTCCACCGCCACACTATAATCTGCTTCATACTCGATTACAGTTGCTCCTTTTTCACGAAGCATAGCCTTTTTCCATTCCTTCGCATCACTAGACATATGTACAACGACATTAAAGCCGAGCTTTGTGCCCATAATGCCGATGCTTAAGCCCAAATTCCCTGTAGACCCTACTGCAATCGTATATTGTTGGAAGAACACTCGAAGCTCTTCAGTCGCTAAAATCGCATAATCATCGTCTTCTTTGAGCAAACTATTGGCAATAGCAAGACGTTCTGCATGCTTTAGCACTTCATAAATGCCACCTCGCGCTTTAATAGATCCTGAAATAGGAAGTGCATAATCGCATTTCAAGATGAATTGACCAGTAATTGATGTCGCAAACTCTTTTTCAAGAGCCGCTTTCATAGTTGGAATCTCTTTAATGGATGATTCAATAAGCCCTTTACTTTCTGCTAATTCCGGAAACGCTACTATTAAATAGGAAGAAAAACGTTTTAGTGTTTCTTCTGCTTCATCTACCTCTTCCATTGAAAAGAGGTCTGTATGCGCCTTTTTAGCCCATTTTGGATTTTCCCACAACACAGTGGTGTGATTTGCGATGTTTTTTAGTTGTGGATGTGCTTCGAATAGTTCGTGTTTTAGGCTATTTTGCATCTGGTGATTCCTCCATTTTTTTCGCTAAAATTGCTCGTTCACAAATTTGTCGAAATTTCAATTCGAACGAAATATTGTTTTCTTGGGTTCTTTTTTTGGGTCCTTTCGTACGTCCACCTGCACGTCTTATTTTCTGTCCAACATGTCTCATATCGAGCAAACGTTCGATGTTTTCATTCGTCATTTCACGTCCATTTTGGTCGATTGGATACCCTCCACGTGCCAAAACCATGGCAGCTAAACCATAATCCTGTGTAATGACAATATCGTGTTTTGAAAGCGTATTCACTAGCGTGAAATCAACCGAATCTGGACCCTTGGGCACCATAATTGTTATTACATTATCACGTTCAATACGGTGTGATGTATCGCAAAACAAGATAGTTTCAATCTCAAACTCAGATGATATGGATAGCGACAAATCCACGACTGGACAGGCATCAGCGTCTATTAATACCTTCACAATAAAGCATCATTCCTTTCTCATAATTAGATCAATCACATACTCACTAATTATATCAGTATAACATTTTCAGCACCCCTATTGCTCAATTTTTCACAAACTTTGAGGCATTGGAAAAAGTATTTTATTGAATAGTGAGAAAAATAGATATACGATACACCTATCAAAACATTTGGAGGTTTTCACTATGACAACAACAACTGTAAGCAACGAACAATTAGCAAAAGAATACGTAGATGGCGTATTCGAAGAACTAAAAAAACAAAATAGTCATCAAGCAGAGTTTTTACAAGCTGCTGAAGAAATTTTCCTTTCATTAGTTCCTGTGTTCACACAGCATCCAGAATATATTAAAGCAAATATCCTATCTCGTATCGTTGAGCCAGATCGTATCATCTCTTTCCGTGTTGCATGGCAAGATGACAACAACCAAGTTCAAGTAAACCGTGGTTATCGTGTACAGTATAGTAACGTAATGGGCCCATACAAAGGCGGTCTACGTTTCCACCCTACAGTAAACGAATCAATCATCAAATTCTTAGGTTTCGAACAAATCTTCAAAAACGCTTTAACTGGCCAACCAATCGGTGGTGGTAAAGGTGGTTCTAACTTCGACCCTAAAGGTAAATCAGATTCAGAAATCATGCGTTTCTGCCAAGCGTTCATGACTGAATTATACAGTCATATTGGTCCAGATGTCGATGTTCCTGCTGGTGATATTGGTGTTGGTGGACGTGAAATCGGCTACCTATGGGGACAATACAAACGTTTAACAAAAGCAAGTGAATCTGGTGTACTAACTGGTAAAAATCCTGTTTATGGTGGTTCATTAGCTCGTAAAGAAGCTACAGGTTACGGTACTGTATACTTCGTAAACGAAATGTTAAAAGATGCAAATGATTCATTCGAAGGTAAAACAGTAGTTGTTTCTGGTTCTGGTAACGTATCTACTTACGCAATCGAAAAGGCGCAGCAGTACGGTGCAAAAGTTGTTGCATGTTCAGATTCATCAGGTTATATCTACGATACTGAAGGTTTAGATCTTGATGCGATTAAAGAAATTAAAGAAGTTAAAGGCGATCGCATTTCTACTTACTTAAACTATCGTCCAAACGCTTCTTTCACTGAAGGTTGCACAGGTATTTGGACAATTCCATGTGATATCGCGCTTCCATGTGCGACACAAAACGAAATCGATGGCAATTCAGCTCGTACATTAATTGCTAACGGCGTTAAAGCTATTGGTGAAGGGGCAAACATGCCTTCTGACCTTGAAGCAATCAATGAATTTTTAGATGCTGGCGTATTATTTGGCCCTGCAAAAGCAGCAAATGCTGGGGGTGTAGCAGTATCTGCACTTGAAATGGGACAAAACTCTAGCCGTGTTTATTGGTCATTTGAAGAAGTAGATGCGAAGCTAAATCAAATTATGAAAAACATTTACGCAGAAAGTAAAGCTGCTGCTGACAAATATGGCTACCCAGGTAACCTTGTTATTGGTGCTAACATCGCTGGCTTCATTAAAGTTGCTAACGGTATGCTAATCGAAGGCGTTTATTAATCTGATTTAGCTTATAATACCCTTTTCGAATATATTTTACTTAACTTCTTTCAGATGATGGCGAACATTCGCCATCATCTTCTATTTCGCTATTTTTTAGAGAAAAAATGGTTATTTTTATATAAAAAACGAACATTTTTAGTATTAATTATTTTGATTATTCGTGTTATAATACTGAGGTATTTCGAAATATTGGAGGGTTTTTTGTGGAATTATTATATACAGGTAAAACAAAAGATGTATTTAAATTAGAAGATGGACATTACTTATTAAAATTCAAAGATGATGTTACTGGCGAAAACGGAGTATTTGACCCAGGTGCTAACACTGTTGGCTTAACAATCGACGGCGCTGGTCTTGCTGGACTTCGCCTAACTTCTTATTTCTACTCAAAACTAAACGAACAAGGCGTTCCTACTCACTACGTAGATGCTAATTTTGACGATGCAACAATGACTGTAAAACCGGCTACTGTATTCGGTAAAGGTTTAGAAGTTATTTGCCGTTTCAAAGCAGTTGGGTCTTTCCTACGTCGCTACGGTGCGTACGTACAAGAAGGTCAAGATTTAGATTCTTTCGTTGAAGTTACAATCAAAGACGACGATCGCCTAGATCCCCCTATTTCTGAAGATGCATTAGCAATGTTAAACTTACTTACTCATGAAGAATATGCGATTTTAAAACAACGCACAATTGAAATTTCTAAATTCGTAGGCGCTGAACTAGCGAAAAGAGGCTTAACACTTTACGATATTAAATTAGAATTTGGCCGCGATGCTAAAACAAATGAAATTTTATTAATCGATGAAATTTCTGGTGGTAACATGCGCGCTTACAAAGGTGACGAATACATAGAGCCTTTAGAACTTGAAAAAATCATGCTTGCTAATTAAGCTATTAGTCTATAAAAAGAGTCACAAACTCGTGGCTCTTTTTTATTTTGTACTTTTACTAATTTCATCCGTATAATGATTATACGCATCAAGTTCTTATTTTATTTTATGGAGGTTTTTTTAGATGGAAAACAACAATGACTCGCATCAACAAGAAGAGGATCTCAGGCCAACGCTAAATCCGCTAATATCAGTTTGGTTACATCCGAAGCAAACTGCTCGCTACATGATTGATCGTAAATCAATAGGTTTTGCAATTCTTATATTATCAATTAGCAACATAGGGGTATTGCTATCAAATGTAATGGAAACCGACTTACCAGTTTGGTTAATTACTCTATTATGCGTCGTTCTTGCACCGATTTCCGGTTTAATTGGTGTTAGCTTTTCTGCATGTGCTACATGGCTATTTGGTAAGCTTTTTAAGGGGATAGCAACATTCTCCGAACTATTTAAAGCTTTAAGTATAACAGCTATTCCTTATATCGTGCTCATCCCGTTGTATTTGATTTGGCTGTATGTTGCCCCAGAATCTTTACTTATGACCGACTATCCTGGTCCAACTCCGTGGATTTTCTGGCCAGCTACTCTCGCGACGATAATCATTAGCATTTGGTCCTTCGTAATTGCGGTAGCTGCAGTGGCCGAAGCTCACCAAATTTCAAATTGGCGAGCATTCTTTACTGTATTTATTCCGTCTATTTTGTTTGGAATTTTTGTTTTTATTCTTGTGATTTTATTTATGATTATCACGGTAATCGGCATTGGTATGATTTGATAGAAAAAGTTGTGATTCGTTGTGTGAAGGAATGTTCCGTTTGGCGATGGTACGCTTTGTTATAGGTTAAAACAAACTCGGTATTATGAATACCATCTGTATTGCATCGTTCTCCATTGTACAATCATTCGTGAGATTGTAGTCGGCGGACCATATGCAGGAACAAATGCATTAAAGCACTCGTTCACACTTGCGAATCTGAAGCGAAAGTAAATGCTTCAGCCAGAGGAATCGAAGTGACCTCGAGGATGTAGCGCTTAGCCTTAACAGTAATTAAACTTAAAAATTCCTTTCTCGCTAATGCAAGAAAGGAATTTTTTGATTTTAGATTGATAGAGGTGATGTTTGTTGGAATAGTTCTGATACTCCAGATTCAACTGCCGCACCACTTACAGCACGTGATACAATTTCTACAACGCGCTCATCAAATGATTTTGGCACGATGAATTCTTCTGCTAAGTCTTCATCACTTACTAGAGATGCAATTGCCTCAACAGCAGCTAATTTCATCGCTTCATTGATATCTGTTGCACGTACATCAAGTGCCCCACGGAAAATACCTGGGAAAGCTAACACATTATTAATTTGGTTAGGATAATCAGAGCGTCCTGTTCCCATAATACGTACACCCCACGCCTTCGCATTTTCGTACGTAATTTCAGGATTTGGATTTGCTAATGCAAAAACAATTGGATCCTCATTCATCGACTCGATATGTGCTTGTGTCAATAAATCAGCTACAGAAACACCAATAAAGACATCGGCTCCTTTTAGAGCATCCTCAAGTGTACCATGTTGCTTTTCTGGATTCGTTAAGTGTGCTACAGCTTCTTTTATCGGGTTCATACCTTCTGCACGACCTTCATAAATGATACCTTTTGTATCGCACATATAAATATTTTTATAACCCATTTGCACAAGAATACGTAAAATCGCAATGCCTGCAGCACCCGCACCGTTAATGACAATCTTCATCGTTTCAATATCTTTTTTCACGATGCGATTGGCATTAATCATACCAGCACCTACTACAATTGCTGTACCATGTTGATCGTCATGGAATACAGGAATATCACATTCTTGGCGCAAACGGTCTTCAATTTCAAAGCAACGCGGCGCAGAAATATCTTCTAAGTTTATACCACCAAATGTTGGGGCAAGCGCCTTCACAATGCTGACGATTTCATCCGTACTTTTTGTATCTAAACAAATTGGAAATGCATCAACATTGGCAAAGCGCTTTAATAAGATGGCCTTCCCTTCCATAACTGGTAGCGCTGCTTTTGGTCCAATATCCCCTAAACCTAAAACTGCTGTACCATCCGAAACAATTGCTACCATATTGCCCTTCATCGTGTAGTCATAGACAAGGGATGGGTTTTTCTCAATCTCCACACAAGGTGCCGCTACACCCGGAGAATAGGCTAAACTCAAATCATATGCATCTTGTACAGGTACCTTTGAAATAACCTCTAACTTCCCATTGTAATACCCATGCATATCTAACGCCTTTTTCATAATATCCATTCCATCCCATCCTTTTCCCTTTGAAATTTACTTTCGTGTTTATATTTTAGAATCATAATACTTTGTGAAAACATAGTCAACAAATTTCGTTGAAAATTCACGTTATTTGTTCATTACAACACATTTATTCTCTAAAATCCCTTCTTCCCATTTTGTTATCAACTTCACAAACAATTATGTTGAAATAATAATTCTTCGGACATACTCTCACGAAAATGTATAAATAAAGCCAATAGTGCTGTTCATCTCTTCACATAGTATTTTTTTCCGATAAATAAGAATAAATTCACAATCTCATGTAAGCGCATCCATTGTTACATCTAACTTCGTCACATTTTATCCATATTATTTCACAATCTTTTTTATTATACAGACTAAAGAGAGTGAATTGTCAGATATTTTTTTCGATGCAGTGGTAATTACTTTCCCTCTTGGCAGGAATATAAATCCGCTTGTCCTATTTAGATGAAATTTTGTTCAATTTGAGTACAGTAAAAAAAGAGCCCTTAACGTAAGGACTCTTTCGAAAAATGCTGTATAAATGCTGTAATGATATGATTCGACGACCATTGCTCACCTGATACTTTTGTAATCGGATATTCGCGAGGGAAAATGCTTTTTGATATCTCCTCAACCCCAAACCCTTGCTTGTGAAGTTTCAAAATATCCCCTTCCAATTCCTCTAAATAATCGATTTTTTCAATGATTTTCGTACGGCCATCTATTAAACAGCCCGCATGACAACAATAAATTGTTTCAAAATCATAGTTTAATAGATGCTTTAACGACGCCAAGGTATGTACGATATTTTCTTCGTCCAATACGACCTTTGTTTTCGTCTGTACATATAAATCTCCTGTAAACATCTCCCCTGTAGCCCGATTATAAAACGATACATGATCGGTTGTATGACCTGGCGTCGCAATGACATCCCACGTTGCACGATTCGTTTGCAGCGTAGCACCTAATGGCTTTGCGCTAAATCCAGGTCGCTCACCCCATAGCACCTTACGATATAATGGTAAATTCGAATCGCTCGCACATTCATCTACTGCTTCACCGTGAATATAAATCGGTACTTCCTTTTGCTGTTGGATCCATATAGCATTTCCTGAATGGTCCTCATGCGCATGTGTCAAAGCCACCTGCTGAATGTCGACTTCGTTAAAGAATGATTGAAACTCCTGTGCGAGCGAGCTGGATCCCGTGTCAATTAGCAAGCCATCCACATAAAAACTATAGACACTCATCGCTATTCCCTGAACCGCGACCTTCCCTTGCGCCCATTGCACGTCATTATTTCTGTCGATAGCTACACTTTTCTCTAGTTTAAACATCATTTCTCCCCCTTTGCCCCTTCACCAAAGAGTGTACCATAAAATGAATAGTCAGTCATTTTATGTATATGTTACAAAATGCATTGTCGATTTGACGTGTTTTTTCAGATGACGAAGGTGGATGAGCAATCTCACATTAATTCCAAACAGTATAAGAGCGCCTATAAATAATAGCACCATCTGCGAGAAGTACTCTAAATTCATTAAAAATGTCCAACTTACAATGACACCAATTGCGAGCCACATATATTTTTTCATAATACGTGTAGTATGATTTACAACCTTAAGCTTTTCTTCTATTATCTTTAAAATTTTGAAAAACTCAAAGATAATAAGTAAATCTATCGATGCACTAAAAATCAGTAGCCAATACTGCATAAAAAAATCTTCAGACAGCATATTTACTAGCAACAAACCAAATCCAATTGTAATATAACCCTTCGCATGCGTTACACCGTCAAAGTATGATAGGCTTTTCATAAAGGCAAAGTACATCAACAAATGCTGAACATAATACGCACCTGGAAATACATCAAGATAGACGAGCTTCAATACAAGTGCTATCGTTAGCCATTTCATGAACTTGACCTGCTGATTTTTTTCCTCATACACCATCATGTCGTTCAATCTCCTCTCTTATTTTCTTCAGGTCCATTGTTGCTTTCCTAAAAACCTTAATTGGCAACAACCCATTCGAACCTCTTACGCCAACCATTGTGTTTATATCCATCGGCGCATCATCTATTTTGAAAATTATCTTCACCTGTTGACCCTTTTTCACAGCTACAGGAAAATCCGCTTCAGTATGAACTACCTTATCTACTTCTAGTTTTTCGAAAGTCACACTGGATTCAAGTATTTTTGGCAAATACACATCATCAAACACCGTATCCTGCTCGATAACAACCTTCCTACTATTTTCCCCATCATTACTACCTTGAGACATATAAATATTTTCATTAAGTAGGGGCCCATATTTAGAATCAAAATCAATTTGCAATGATGTTGCCAACTTCTCACCATCATCTAACACAAGAAACACCTCATCACTGTCAATTAGCGCTTGCATTTCCTCAGTATTCCCTTGAAAATAAGCCACACGCATTAACTGATGACGACCTTCTTCTGATATATCAGTAGGATAATAAAAAAGATCATTTCCTTTAGTCTCGTCTGGATATAATGCCTGCAATGTTAGCTTTCCTGCCTGTAAAAAGCTAACCGAGCGATGATCATTTTTATTAACAATGTAACGAATTGCAAAATCATGTGCTCCATTACCAGCAAAAAAATCATGTACAAGCGGCACTGTAATCGGCTTTGCTAGTTGATTCTGTAGAAAAACAGCGCTGTTGCCAAGCAGTAGTACGATGATGACACCAGATGCGATGCCTAATTTTTTATTCATGCCTTTGCGTATGGCTGCTCGTATCACAAGTCCAGTTACAACCGTTAAAACAGCTGCAATTAACCAGTAAAACTGAGGTGAAAATGCGCCTTTTTCGATAACAGTACCCGTTTGTTGTTGATGTGTATCTTTTTCACCCAAATTGAGTGCTATAAAACTAACGGCGGCAATTGTTACAACCATTGCCACTAGCTTTGGAACCCTATTTTGAGGCTTCCGTCGCTCTTTCTCGGCCTGTTGAATCCCTTGTAAACTTCGCTTACGGAGACTTTCTGGAATATGAATATTGTCCAATTGCTTTTTGAAGTTACTCATTCTTGCACCTCCTGTTCTAATGCCTGCCTAAGCTTTTTGAGCGCACGATACAAAATTGTCTTCGTGGTACCTAGTTTCAATTGCAATATCGTGGCAGTTTGTTGCAATGTATAGTCATGATAAAACTTAAGTAAAATAACGTCCTTTTCTTCTTTTGTGAGCTTCGTCATGACATCTTCAAGTGCCCATTTGTCGGATAACTCTGCGTGTGGTTCATCGCTCTCCTCAAAATCTTCTTCATACGGTAAAATGAGTTCACGCTTTTTTAACACATCAGTTGCACAATTTATGGTAATACGCATTAACCACGTTTTTATGTAAGTTGCATTTTGCAAAGATTGGATATATTTATAGCTTTTATACGCTACTTCCTGCACAACATCGAGTGCATCTTCCTCATTGCCGACATATACATATGCCATTTTATAAAGCTCTACTTCAAATTGTGTAAAAAGCTGAGCAAAGGCTTCCACATCTCCATTTTTTGCACGCGTGACAAGTATTTCTAGCACAAAGCTCACCTCCTTCTACCTGTTAGACCTAGAAATAGCAGATTTAGCTCTCCTATTTTAGACTTTTTTATCGACATGACATTTATCTATCTATGCACAAAAAAACGCCCACCAAAGTGAGCGTTCTTCATTAATTATTCATTCGTCCCAGTCTCTACATCGTATTGTGTAATCCAATCACTAAAGCTTCCTACATATAATTGAATATTGTCATAACCTTCATCTGCCAACACCGCATACAAAGGTGATGCCGTCACACCACTTCCACAGTACACGACAACTCGCTCATTCTTCTCGACCTTAGAGCGAAGTGCATCATTTGCATGAAGCATGCCATCCTCTTTTAACTGCTCCCAGTCAAAGTTCTTCGCCGACGGAATATGCCCAGCTACCTTATCAAGTGGCTCCACTTCCCCGCGGTAACGAGCTGCTGCACGTGCGTCCAACAATGTCGCTACCACTTTACCGTCAACAATCGCTTTTACTGCTTCACGCGGCGCGTACAGTTGGTCTTGCCAGTCAAAATAGACTGTACTTAGCGCGTAGCTGGTCACTTCACTCGTAAAGTCCACCGCTTTTTCTAGCGCTGCAACGCCACCATTTACAATATAGACATTTGGAAAGCCAGCATATTTCAGCATCCACCATGCACGTGGTGCAAATGGTGCTGCCCCCTGGTCGTACACAACTATTGTATCGTCATAGGTAAGGCCATACCCCTCAAATAGCGAAGCCATTTGTTCTTTACTTGGCATTGGGTGACGCCCATTACCACTCGCCATATCCGATAAATCTTGCTCTAAGTCAAAATACACCGCTCCAGGTGCATGCCCATTTTCAAATGCTTGCTTCCCTGCCGCTTTATCTTGTAAGTCGAAACGTGCATCAACAAAGCGAACTTGATCCACTTGAATTTCCTCAACTGTTTTGAATACTTTTCCCACTTGAATCACCTCATACGTATTGTAATTGTGCGTAAATTGACTTCCATGTTGCTAAGCGACTTTCCTCTTGTAGTACAAGTCTTTCCGTCTCAATTTGCTCTAATGCTTGCTGTAAAATGTAGCTGCGTAAGCGCTCTGCTTCCTCTTGAATAAAGGCATTTGCCCACGTCAGAAGCGACACTTTTTGTACATCTAAATAGCTTTGCGCATCTGGCTTCGTTAGTGCCTCAAGTGCTTCGCTTAGTTTCACTTTTTCATTTTTTTCAAAGAAGGCTTTTTGATTGCGGAAGTGTGATTTGACACTCGCATATTTTGCACTTTCTGCAAACGGCCCTTCAAAGTTCAATAAATCTGGCTCTGAAGATTCAAACGATAGGAACGAGAAGCTACGGTTGTATTCTTTTAGCTCACGTACTTCATCTTTAAAACGCAATTGCATTTTCTTACCGATGAACTGCGATAGACGGAAATTCGTCACGCGCATTTCCTGTGTAAAGTCAAAACGCAAACTTTGCAGTACTTCTTTTAAGGCGTGCTCAAGAGCTTGCTGCGCAGGCATCGCCGCAAAGGTAGACGGATTATAGCCTTCTTTAAAGAATTCAGGGTAACGGTAATAGACACGCTGAAGTACGTAGTAAAGTAACTCATCTAATTCTTGCTTTGTTTCACTTTCCATCATGCTAGTGTTAATCGTGCTAAACTTCGACTGTACATGTTTTTCTAGAGATGTCAGTTCTGCTAATCGCTCATCTTTACGTTTTAAGTTTTCTTCTGTTTGCGCGATTAAATCGCCTAAACGTTCCTCCGTTTTGTCGACTTCCTCAGCAAGTGCTTGCACAGCTAAGGCACTTAACTCTTCATTTAAGAATTTATGGAAGGCCCCCTCAAATGGCGGCATACCAGATGCGAAATTAGCACCCTCTACCTTTTCTTTCAATGCCATTAAGCTTGACACGCCATATAAACGCGGGAAACGAATTCCAAATCGTTGTAATTCTGAACGCACATAGCCTTTTACATCTTCTTGTTCTTCCTCTGTAGTTGCTAAATCGATGGCATTCACAATAAAGAACATTTTATCAAGTTCAAAGGCATCCTTTACACGACCAAGTTGAATTAAGAACTCACGATCAGCCTTCGCAAACGCATGATTATAGTACGTAATAAATAAAATCGCATCGGCATTACGGATATATTCGAAAGCAACGCCCGTGTGACGTGCATTAATTGAGTCGGCTCCCGGTGTATCAACAAGTGTTACACCCATTCTTGTAAGTGGACTATCATAATAGAAGTCAATATTATCAACGAAGCACGATTTATTTTCCTGCGCAACAAACTTTTCAAACTCCTCGCGCTCAACTCGTAGTACTTCACCTAGCTCTGATTTAAACGTCGGATAGCCTTCCTTATACGCACGAATAAAAGATTTGTGAACGTTTAAACGCTCATCCGTTAATTGCACCGCAAGTCCTTCATCTGCACGTTTAAACGCTTCTTCTAATGAAGAAACCGTCAACCCGATTGCCGCATAAGATCCTTGAATATCCTCTAGCATTTGCGCTTCCGTTTTTAAGCGTACATCTGCTGTTTCATGTGGATGGTCTGGCGTTACTGGTCGAATTTTATTAATTGCTGCCGTTGTTGGGTTTGGTGACACAGGTAATACCTTTGCCCCCATCAATGCATTTGAAAATGATGATTTCCCTGCACTAAACGCACCGAATAACGCAATTGTGAAATCCTTTTTTTGCAGACGCTCTACCTTATTTTCGAGATAACGTGCTACTTCGGCAAATCCTTGTACATCCTTAACAGACTGTGCAGTATGCAGTGCACGCTTAATAACACCTTCCACTGGTAGGCTTGCCACGCTTACTGCCTGTTGCGCTTCTTCTTCTTGTACTGCGACTGCTTTAGGTTGTAACATCGATTCATCAAATAAACGAATTTCTGCTAACGCTTGCGCAAAAGCTTTTTCCCATACGACTAATTGTGTATTCGCTTCTTTACGAATTTCATTACTTGCTTGGTGCATAATTGTCGCACTGTATTTTTGATAATCTTCTATTTCTAATACAGCATTTATGGCATCTACCTTCGCTTGCATGCTCGCCATTTTCAGCTTTGATGGTGCAGAGGTTTCAGTTGCAACCGCTTCTAGCGTTGCTGCTTGTGCATCTTTCCATGCATCTGTATTTTGAATATAATAACGTCTTGTCGCTTCTGCCACACGATTCGCAAAGTTTAATACTGCATCGCCCGTAAGTAGAGCACCTGTTTGAATTTGATCTTCTATTAACGAAAACGGTAAATCAAATGTATAAGCGTCCACTGCTGCTGCGCGTTCATCGCTTAACGCCCCAACATCCTTCAGTACTTTTTTCATAAGAGCCTTTAAATGTCCTGAAATTTGAGCGTGTACCACTGTTTGATACGTGCTAAACGCGTCCTCTTTACGACGATTACGCTCTTCCTCCGTTTTTTTCTTCGCAGAAAATAAACCGCCCACTTTAAAGCTTTCTTGCTTACTTTCTAAATATAAACGTAATTTATCACGTAAATCTGCTGGCATAATTGCTGCATTGACAAGTAGCTCTTTGCGCTCATCTTCAAACGTTTCATTCCACGCCTCAATTGAAAATAGCTCCACTTGACGATTTAGCTTATTGTACTGTTCTAAAATATCGGCATGGTGTGCCCAGTCATCCGCACTTAAAATATCTTCATCGATATCTAAACGGTCCTGTCTTTCTTCACTTAAATACGTGTCATGCTCACTTTGAAGTAATCGCAGCGTATTCGTTGCCGTTAATACAAGCTGATCTTGCCAATCATCCATACTATCCATGACAATCTTTTTCACTGTGTCAAAATCATTGTGCGGATGGTCTAATTCACGCAGAGATGTAAAGAATATGCCTTTTGGCTCAACACCCCATGCCCCGAACGAGTTATGCACTGTTGCCTTGAATTCTTCAAAGCTTAGTTCATTTTCTTTATGCTTATCAATCATGTTAACGATTAAATAAACGTTTGGATTATATTTCATCAATTGTTTTGTAAATTGGAAGTTCAATTCTGATTGCACATGATTGTAATCCATCGTATAGAATACGATATCAGCAATATGGAGCGCAGATTCTGTAGACATACGGTGCGCATCATCTGTAGAGTCAACTCCCGGTGTATCCATCACCGTCACACCTAGTGGTAACGTAGAAGCACTATGACCAATTTCAATTTGAGATACTAAGTCCCCATTTTTACTTAGCTCTTTTACCGTTTTAAAATCATAGCCAGCTTCAAATTTTACTGGTTTTTCATTATGCATGTAAACGATTGCAAAGTCCTCTTCAGATTTATGGACTTTTACGATATTGGCACTTGTCGGAATAGGACTAGATGCTAGTAAATTTTCACCCGACAATGCATTAATCATGCTCGACTTACCAGCAGAGAAATGTCCAGCAAAACCAATTACATATTCTTTTTGTTGTAATTTACGTGCAAACAGTGACGTCTTTTCCATACGTTCTGTATCACCGTTGTGCTGATAAATTATGTATTGTAATGAAGCTTGCTTAAGTAATCCCTCTAGGTGTTGATCAAATTCATTCATAAAACAGTTACCCCTTTATCCAATTAATTATTCATAATTAACATTCTACCTTAATCGATATGCAAAGTATAACACTTATTTTCTTTGAAATACGTATACATCAAGGTTTTACGCGCAATATGTCTTCCCCATCTAATGCACTGTATGTTTCCATCCTCTTCATGTAAAAGCTACCATAATAAATAGCTATTTTGCGGTAAAGTTTTTACGTATACCAACAGGTCGGGATGACATTTGATTAAAGAGCGTATTGATCTTAGAGGTTCGTTGATTTTCGTTACGATAGGACGGGTACTCCTATCGCTTCACTTTCGTCACAAAGCAGCGCTTTGCTAGGAGTTTAGCGTCCCATTTGAGACTCGTTGAACAAGGCTTTTAGGAGAACAAATGCGAGGTGATATTCCATAACATTTGTAAAAGAGGATGAGCAACCAATCAACTCACGCACTCCTATCATAAATTATAATAGAAAGCTTTGTTTATCGATTCGCAATTCCCCCCTTATATTACGAGAGGTTATGTCATAAAAAAACAATGTGCATCCATATTTAAAATTGTCAGGTAATTTTATAGAAGCGGGCTCACAACAGAATGAATACATTGAAATACTAAATGAAAAAAGAGGAACTTGTTGATACGTCAACAGGTAAAGAGGAGGAAGGGCGTATGGAGTTTTATAAAAAACGAAAAAAAGTAGTGCAGAGGGTTTTATTGAATGATTGTGAAAATAGCAATATGTCCAATCTTCGCATAAAGGTTAGCTCTGCCAGCATAGATTATTCCCCAAAAAATGTTACCGAAATTACTATACTACCAACTGTCAATAGATATTTTCATATTGCTGATGCTAATCTCAATTTGACAAATGGGGCAACCTTTACTGCAAATCTATTTTTCAATGATTATGGGAATAATATAACGGAGTTTATGATTTTTAGCCCGAATGGGTACGTGAATCTTTATATCAATGGAATGATGCAAGAGAGTGGTGTTTATAATATAACAACAAATACTCTAACATTTATACCCCAGAACGCAACTATTTATAAAAATACTCCAATTATTATTGAATCATTAGGATTCACAGCCAAACTAAATTTGTAGATGAAAGGAGGTGAACATTATGCCACTTTCCATTATTAATATTAATGTGAATGTTACAGGTACTTCGTCAAGATTTTTCAATATCTTAGTAGCACCTTTAACTATCGCTGATGGAACTACTATAGCTGCAACTACTTTCTTGAATGACAGTGGGAATGCTACGGATAGTTTCCCCATAATCACAAATGGTTACTATAATTTGTATATCAACGGTGTATTACAAGAAGGTGATTCGTATACTATTACTGCAACGGAATTGACATTTAACACGGTTACCGGCACAATATCCGCTGGAACTCCAATGATTGTAGAAGCTGTAGAGTTTGTTACTGTAAAATAATGATACGATCATATATTCGAATCAATTATGCCGAGGCGTAATTGATTCTTTTTCGATTGATTGCATGCATATCGACTTACAACAAATCCAACCAAATCTTGACAGCTGTTGCTAATATTAATAAGGATAAAATCCATTGCAGTACTTTCGTGTTCATCCTTTGACCCATTTTGGCTCCTAAAGGGGCAGAAATTAAACTTGCGACAATCATAATTGTAGCCGGCATAACTAAAACCTGACCGGTTGTAACTTTCCCAATTGTTGAACCTATAGATGAAATAAAAGTTATAGCAAGAGAGGTAGCGATGGTTACTCTTGTAGGAATCTTAAACACAACAAGTAAAATTGGTACAAGGATGAATGCCCCAGCAGCTCCCACAATTCCTGAGGCTGTCCCTACAATAAAAGCAATGATTGTTGCTAGCGCCTTATTGAAGTGAATTTCTCCAATCGGTTGATCATCGTTATTTTTCTTTGGCAAAAACATCATAATCACAGCGATGGTAGCTAATATAGCATAGACAATATTGATACTTCCTTCCGATAAATAAGAAGAACCATATCCACCAAGTAAACCACCTACAAGTATCCCTGAACCCATATAAATAATAAGTTCCTTGTTTAAATAGCCACTTTTCCGATAAGCCCACACGCCCCCTATTGTAGCGAAAAAAACTTGTACCGCACTAATACCCGATACTTCATGTGCATTAAAAGCAGTAATACCAAGCAGAGGTGGAATATACAATAGCATCGGATACTTAATAATCGAACCACCAATCCCGACCATACCAGAAATATAGGAACCTATAAATCCAATGATAAAAATAACAATTATGAATGTGATATCCATCATGTCCTCCTGTCTTATAAGTTGATATCATTGTAATAGATAAATTCAACTTATAACCTACTTCTAAATATGAGAAGTAGGTTGAAGATTACGGTTTAAATGAAGATAATCATTGTCTAAACCAAATTGAATAAGTTCAGATTTCTTTTTTAAATTTAACTTTTGCATAATATTCGCTTTGTGATTCTCTACAGTCTTCACACTAATTAGTAACTTCTCTGAAATTTGTTTATTTGTATAGCCAAGAATGATTAAACGCACGACTTCACTTTCTCGTGAAGTTAAAATTGACGACTTACCTCTACCTTTATTAACCATTAGCTTTTCCATGTGTTCAGATGACAGCCCGACATTGTAATACTTTTTTCCATTGTAAACTGACACAATTGCTTCATATAATTCGCCACCATGGCTATTCTTTAAGAGATAGCCATGCGCTTCAATATCGATTGCTTTTTGAATATAATTTTCTTCATTATGCATCGTTAATAAAATAACCTTCACATTTTTCACTTTTTTTACTATATTTTGTGTAGCCGTAAACCCATCTAAGCCATTTGGAATAGAAATATCCATTAATATCACATCCGGTTTTTTACATTCTGCTGTAAGAATTGCTTCCTCGCCATCACTAGCTTCACCAACTATATGGAAGTTTTCATAGCTCTCTAATAATAGAACAATTCCTTTTCTAATTAACACATGATCATCAACTACCATAATCTTAATCACTGCACCACTTCCTTCCAATCAGGAATAGTAATAAATATTTTCGTACCAATCGTTTGTTGTGATTCTAGCGAAAATTCTCCACCAATTTGATAGATTCTTTCAGACATATGTTTTAAGCCAAGTCCTTCATTTTTGGGAGACTTTACATTAAAGCCGATTCCATCATCAGCAATCGTTAAGGATAAACCGTCGAGGGATTCATGTAAAATGATTGATATAGTGGCAGCTTCAGCATATTTTATACAATTATAAATTGCTTCTTGTACAACACGATATAAGTTAATTGAAACGGTAGGATTACAACGATCTTCTGTATTTGTTTCAAAGAGGAAAGTGATATTCTCATTATTTCGCTTCACAGAATTAATTAAGCTTTGTATAGCGGCCACTATTCCTAGTTGATCTAAACTTTGTGGTCTCAATTCATAAGCGTAAGATTTTATGTCATTCATTGCTTTTTCTAATTCCTGACGTACTTCTTCAATATAAGCATTCAGTCGCTCATCATAAATGTAGGATTCGATTGCTTGAAGTGCAACAGAAATAGTAAACAAAGATTGACCAACACCATCATGAAGCTCTTGAGCCAGCCGCTTATGTTCAGTCTCTTGCGCTTCAATGAGCTTCTTAATCATCATTTTTGAAATTCTCGCCTCGTCTTCTTTTATCTTCACACTTTGATCTCGTAAAACTAATAAATATTCCTTCTCATTGTTCATTGTGTCTTGAAACATAAGTGCTGTACTCATTTCAACATCGATTTTCTTTCCGTGATACGTAGGCATTTCCGACAAGAAGTATGGTACTTCATCATTTTGGATTAAATAGCATTTATTCTCTTTTTCATGACGACGTCTATTTACACAAAAAGAACAATATGGAACCTTTCCTTGTAACTTCCAACCCGTTAATCTTTCAGCAGAAGGATTTATCATTAAAATCATTCTTTCTTGATTCATAATGATAATACCATCTTGGATATTTTGGAAAATTTGCTTCAAATACTTATTTTCTAGAGAAAAAGACTCTATCATAAGTGAATCACCTCAAATTACAATATATTTATCCCATTTTAATGCAAAAAGAGGTTTTTAAAAATGAAAAGCTAGTTTGGACTAGCTTTTCATTTGTTTATACGTTAAGTGTTTGCGCTTCTTTTTTCCAACGTGCGTATCCGCCTAATAAATTAACACAGTTTTTCTTTCCTGCGGCTCGTAACACACTAGTCCCAATAGCTGATCGAACACCTGATTGGCATTGCACAATGATTTGTTGATCATCCTGTATGTCATCTATTCGTTTTAAAAGTGTACCGAGCATAATATGCTGTGCACCTTCAATATGACCTTGATTCCATTCGGCTTGATTTCTAATATCAAGTACAGTTACGTCACCTTTACTCACTAATTCTTCAATTTCAAGTGGCGTTACACTGTCATAGGTTTCTAATGAAACTTGAGCAGGTATCGTAAGAAGGATGTTTGTAATATCTCCGTACCCATCGACATTATCAATGCCGATTGATCGTAAAGCGATCAAGATTTCATCAAGGTGCTCTATATTCGTTAGCACATATAGCGGTTGCTCATAGTTCACGAGCCAACCAGCCCAGTTCGTAATCGATTTATTGAAAGGAATATTGATTGTACCTTCGATATGTCCATTTGCAAAAGAGCCCGCTTGACGTGTATCAATTACTTGCACACCTTGAGCGATTAAAGCTTGTACCTCTTCTATAGAAGAAACGCTTTGCAATTGCGGCAAATCTTTGATTAAGCTGGCCCCTACTTTATTGACATGCTTCATAACCGCAAAATAATAAGGCGGTTCTGGTTGTCCGTCTAATAAAGCCTCCATGAATAATTGCTCTTGATCAAAGTGCATAGCCCAGTTAAATTGTTTTTCGTATCCTATTGTAGAGGAAGGTACAGCTCCAAGTGCCTTACCGCACGCACTTCCTGCACCATGAGCTGGCCATACTTGCAAGTAGTCTGGTAAGCTCTTAAATCGCTCTACCGAATGATACATTACTTTAGCGCCAGCTTCTGCTGTTCCTGCCATGCCAGCAGCTTTCTCAAGTAGGTCTGGTCGACCAATATCTCCCACAAAGACAAAGTCCCCCGAGAATAGGCCCATTGGTTTATCTGCTGTACCACCTCGATCTGTTAATAAGAATGAAATACTCTCTGGTGTATGACCTGGTGTGTGCAAAGTTTCGAATATAAGATTACCAATTTTAAAAATATCCCCTCCTTTTAATAATTGATGGTTGATTTTTTCTAGATTTTGATATTGCCACTCTTCTCCACCTTCATCAGAAAGATACAATGTTGCGCCACTGCACTCCGCTAATTCTCTTGAACCCGAAACAAAGTCGGCATGAATATGTGTTTCAAGAGCACCGACAATTTTCAGTTTTTCTGCAATAGCAGTTTCGATATAAGGTAGGACATTTCTCATCGGGTCAACTACAACTGCTTCTCCTGTCGCCTGACACCCAACTAAATAAGATGCATGCGCTAACTTTTCATCATAAAAATAACGTAATAACATGTTCCAATTCTCCCCTCACGTTAACGTGTTTTTTTCTCAGCGACTATATTTAATGCTGCTTGAACATAGCATAGCATTTTTTGGATTGTAGGATCTTTTAACCACCTCATGATAGAAAAAACGGTAATCGACTGTGGCTGACACTCCGCACGATCTCTTACTTCTTTAATAAAAGCTAACCCATTTTTCCCATCTTGCAGAAAAGGATCTGTATATTCTTTCAAATTATTAAGTAAGTAGGCAGAAGACTCTTTATCTTGCATAATACTCAATATAAAGGCACTTATTTCCTCGAACTGTTGGATGACTTTCACCAGAGTAGGAAGTTTTTCTATGAGCATAAATAAAGAATAGATGGTATCAGCATTTATGTTGTATGTGGAAAGCCTTTCTTCAAACACGGATGTTGTTTGCTCATCTTGGATAACAGTTTTACCGAATAGCACAATGTCTTCTATCGAATGCAGGGTTGATTGTAGTTCAGGTAATTTTCGAATTAATTCAACCATTGCTTGTTGAATGTGTGGATCTTCTAATTCACTTAACAAATCTGATGTTGTATTGTGATGTCCTGATTTTATCTCGATCATCTTAAATCACTCCCGTTGCAAGACTTACTATGACTCATTACATGGTGCCTTTTAACATACCGTTCCAATACATAATTGGAAGTAAATCTTTCTTTAATAGATACATACTTTGCCGTTCGATAGCTTGGTTGAATGGCATCATTTCACACGGAGTTTTACTATAATCAAACTCCGCTAACACCAATTTGTTATATCCTGTAACAATTGGACAAGAGGTATAGCCATCATAGCTTTCATCTAAAGGAAGTTCTCTCATCAAAGAGACGATGTTACTTGCTACAACAGGAGCTTGTTTTCGAATTGCTGCACCTGTTTTAGAAGTTGGTAAATTAGCACAATCTCCTAACCCAAAAATGTTATTGTAACGAATGTGTTGCAATGTATGCTTATGAACATCTAACCAACCCTCCTTATCCGACAAAGGACTTTTTTCAATAAAAGCCGGTGCTTTCATAGGCGGTGTAACATGGATCATATTGTACGAAACCACGTCTTGCTCACCTGTATCTAAATGCTCGAAAATTGCCAGTTTTTCTTCTGCTTTAATTTCAATAAGGTTTTTTCTAAAACGCGCATCGATTTGTTTCCTTTGTAAAACCTTCTCTAATGTTTCGCGATATTTAGCGACATCAAAAATAGTAGCATTGGCAGAACCAAAAATAATGTCAGTTTGGTTTCTTACACCTGATTTTTTGAAATGATCCTCCGCCAAATACATTATTTTTTGTGGGGCTCCTCCACATTTAATTGGAGTTGCCGGGTGAGTAAAAAGAGCGGTTCCTCCTTGGAAGGAACGAATAGTTTTCCATGTATAATCCACATGCTGATAAGAATAATTGCTACATACCTCGTAATGACCAATTGCCTCTTGTAGGCCCTTTACACCTTTCCAATTGGTCTCGATTCCAGCAGCAACGACTAAATAGTCATATGAAATTCGTTGCTGCTGATCTGTCACAAGCGTATTTTCAATTGGTAGGAATGTGATAACGGCTTCTTGAATCCAGCTGACACCTTTTGGAATAACAAATTTCATATCTCGTTCTGTAACTTCCTTTTTTGCAACACCGCCGCCAACCAACGTCCATAGTGGTTGATAATAATGCTTATCAACCGGTTCAATAATAGCAATTTTGTTAACTAGTGAACTTGATTGACGCAACAAACGTGCTGCTACAGAAACACCCGCTGATCCTCCTCCAATGATGACAACTTTAAAATGTTTACTCAATTGCACACCCCTCCCTAAAGGAAATAATATTCTCACCAGAAAAAACAGATTTAAATTTCTGAATTTTTAAATTTATAATATCAGAAAGCGTTTTCATTTCCTATAGGGGGTTTCCCCTAAATTCTATGACACGGACCATTTTTGAATCTTATTAAACACTAATTGACATCGATATGCTTAGAAGCTTATATAGCAAGCGGCAAATTTAATAGCACATAGTTTGTAATCTCAAACACCTTGAACAAAGAAAAAACGCTACAAGTAACATGTACTTATAGCGTCCTAATATCTTTAGTTAATGGCCTTGAGATATGCCCTTAGCCCTTTTATTTTAAATGTGCAGTCGCCTGACTCATCACATATTTCCCTACCCCAATATAGATTGCTACTGTTGCTCCGATAAATACGAATGCCATTATTGACCGCTCCTTTTTAATGAATATGAAAATCATTCTCATTAATAATGATAATAATTTTCATATAATTCGTCAAGACATACTTTCATCTTACCCGTTTATCGTGGTAAGATGTAGAAAAGTCGTAAAAAGGATGCGGTTAATATGAGTAATTCGAAGCACTTTCAAACCATTTTAAACGGTACTATCCATGCATTAAAAGCAATACTACCGATGGACCTCCAAGTGAAAGCACCTAGTATTGTCTCTGAACCTTTTGAACAACAGGAAATGGGCGTATTAATCGGGCTCATTGGTGACTTAAAAGGACGAGTAATTATTGATTCTTCTCCTGAGGTCTTCGGTGGAATTGGTAACACAATGTTCGGCATGCCTTTAGAAGGTGAAATGCTTGAATCCTTCACAGGTGAATTTGGTAATATGATTGCTGGCAATTTATGTACAACTGTTGGTCATGAGAACTTAGAAATCGATATAACACCTCCAACCGTTATGGTCGGGAACACAAAGTTGTACGGTTTTGACAAAGCTTTTGCCCTTCCTGTCACTATTCCAGAAGTTGGTCCACTAACTGTTCTTCTAACAATTGAAGAAGAATAAAGTTTTACTAAGTTATTCTAAAGTCTATCTTATAACAATTTTTAACTACCAAAATGCAAACGTTAGCTCTAAAAGACTATATTCTATTTTTTACATATTTAATTGAGTGGGTTGTACCAAAAGTAAGTTTTATTACTTTTGGCACAACCCATTTTTCTTTTTCTATTTCCATCATAAATTTTCACACTTTTTTCACATAATTTACCTCTAAGTGTGATTTTTTTCACATCACAATAAAACGTTTTTTTATATGATGTTTTTAAGAAAGTCCATTTTGTAATCTTAGGAGGGAGCAAGGATGGCAAACAAAAAAAAGTCCGAAGAAAATCTTAAAGGTTCACTCTATGCGGTAATGGGAGTAGGCGTTATTGTCATTTTAGTGTGGGCGTTCTGCTTTAATTTATTTATGGAGCGTTTTTAAGAGCTACTTCAGTATTTCGTAGCGTAAACAGCTGGTGCTATTACGCCGAGATTTCATTAAATTTTATTAAAGAAGGGACGGAGAGATATGCATATACATAAATACGAGAAGTATTGGCTTGTGTTTGGTGTAGGTACATTAGTAGCTTTCCTCATCATTCTCGGCATTGGTGCATTCCATCAAGGCTCGCATCCTAACAATGGGAAGAAAACAATTGATTATGAAAAAGCAAAAGAAATTGCACCCTTTAATAATCCTGGTGTTCACAAGGTTAAAGGAAAAGATTGGGATTATGAAGTTGTTATTTTAGCTTCTGCTTTCTACTATGATCCACCTGAAATCGAAGTACCACTTGGCGCAAAAGTTAAATTCATTGCAACGAGCCAAGATGTTATACATGGCTTCGAAATTGCAGGTACAAATGTTAACATGATGCTTGAACCTGGCTACATATCTGAATATGTAACAGAAATCAATCAAGCAGGTGAATTTTTAATCCTTTGTAATGAATACTGCGGTACAGGACATACGCTTATGCATTCTATGTTGAAGGTGGTGGATCCAAATGAGTCTGAATAATTTGACTACAGTGGATCGTCGTGATGCGAAGTTAGCACTTGCACATATCTATGTGGCATTTATCGCATTACTATTAGGTGGTCTCGCTGGTTTATTACAAGTATTCGTACGCTCTGGCCAGTTCACATTGCCAGCAGGTATTGGTTATTATCAAGTTTTAACTGTTCATGGTGTTTTACTCGGTCTTATATTAACAACATTTTTCATTTTCGGTTTCCAAATTGCTGGCGTTAGTCGCACTTCTGGAACGTTCTCAAATTCACAACGTCGTCTTGGCTGGATTGGTTTCTGGTTAATGACAATTGGTACTACTGCAGCTGCTGTAATGGTTTTATTAAATAAAGCAACTGTCTTATATACATTCTATGCCCCTCTTCAAGCACACTGGATTTTCTACTTAGGCTTAACCTTAGTCGTAGTCGGCTCTTGGGTTGGCGGTGCAGGGCAAGTTTTACGTTATATGCAATGGCGGAAAGAGAACAAAGGTAGCGGTCAACCAAGTCCCTTACTTTCTTTCATGGTTGTCGTAAATAATCTTCTATGGCTTGTAGCAACGTTGGGGGTAGCTGTATCTGTACTATTCCAACTTCTACCATGGTCACTTGGCTTAATTGAACGAGTAGATGTGTTATTATCTCGTACATTATTCTGGTATTTCGGGCATGCTCTTGTATACTTCTGGTTACTACCTGCTTACATGGTATGGTATATTGTCATTCCTAAAGTAATCGGCGGAAAAATTTTCTCAGATTCATTAGCAAGGCTCTCATTCATCTTATTCTTACTTTTCTCTGTACCGGTTGGTTTACATCACCAGCTAACAGAACCTGGTATTGACGGTACATGGAAGTTCATTCAAGTTGTATTAACGATGGCTGTAGTTGTACCATCCTTAATGACTGCCTTCTCGATGTTTGCTATGTTTGAATTACGCGGGCGTGAACTAGGTGGTAAGGGACTTTTTGGCTGGTTCAGAAAATTACCGTGGAATGATTCACGCTTCTTCGTGCCATTCATCGGAATGTTAGCGTTCGTGCCTGGTGGTGCTGGCGGTATCGTCAATGCTTCGTATCAAATGAACCAATTAGTACACAATACAATCTGGATTCCTGGTCACTTCCATTTAACCATTGCATCTGCAGTTGTATTAACATACTTTGGTGCCGCTTTCTGGCTAATCCCGCATTTAACGGGACGCAAACTAACAAAATCGTTAAACACACTTGCTAATATGTCGGGTATTTTATGGGCAGTTGGTATGACAATTATGTCATCTGCAATGCATATCGCTGGTCTACTCGGTGCCCCTCGTCGCTCTGATTACTCTGAGTATGGTGGTGCACAGCAAGCATATGATTGGATCCCATACCAAATTGCACAAGCTGTTGGTGGAACAATCCTATTCATCGCGATTTTAGTTATCATGTATATTGTCGTAAAATTAATTTGGTTCGCCCCAAAAGGCAACGAAGAATTCCCAGTCGGTGATGTACATGAAAGTAGCGGACATACGCCGCCGATATTAGAAAACTTCAAACTGTGGCTTGTTATTTTAGTAGCGTTAATTTTATTCGCTTATACAATTCCACTGATCGATATTATTTCAAACGCCCCTCCTGGTGCAAAAGGCTACAATAACCTTTGGTAGTAAACCTATCCCTTCCTCTTGTGGAAGGGATTTTTTTATGCACTATATCGACAAAATGGCTCCTCAACCTTTTATAAAATCACCCTCTCATCTATAAACCAAAAATGATTAGTATCGATACAATAAAAATGCTAGCTATCCAGCCAAAATGGATGATACGTTGTCTCAAGGGCTTTCTGCGCTCAGTCACCATAACCAGACAAAATAGTAGACTAAATAAGCAAGGAATTAGGATTCCCGCATGGAAAAAGCCATAATATCGTGTAACCATATTTGTCATTAATGTTATACCGACAGGTACTAAAAAAATAAAAGTTTTCTCCCATCTTAAAGGTTCTACATCCACTTTAGGATTTTGTTGTTGCCTTTTGAACATAATAAAAAAGACAATACCTAAAAATATGACCATCAGTATTACTTGTAAAAAAACTTTATTTTTCACCTGAATGTCTATTTTATCTATTTCATCACTATACAGAGTGACTAACTCCTTATCTGTAAGCTCAAATTCTTTTTGCTGATCGACCATTTCAACTAATAGTCCTTTTTCTGTTAAATAGCATTTTATATAGAGTGAAGTACCATTGTCATATTGCATTAAAATATCGCGATCATCACTAATATAGATTACTTCACCTTCATCACGATCTAACCTATTTGAATAAGTTAAAGCTGCGCCTATTTTTTCAAGCGTTTCTAGCCAAGAGGACCGATCAACCTTTTCTTTTCCCAGAAAAATGGATTTAGAAAGTCAACTTCTTTTTGACCAGCCTTATTTTTATAAATATATGAGCTCGTAATTGAGAGCTGTTCATTCGATTCAATGCTATTTTGTTGTTGTGACTGATGTAAAACGTCGAAGGATGAAAATTTAAGTAGTTGACCAAGAAAGAACAAGATTATTACGAATGAACCTATCAAACTGGCTATGTATTTATAATGTGTACTTTTTTTATGCTGTTTATCTTTTTGTTCTACTTGACGGCACGAATTTCGCTGTTCTTCTTGTGTCCACTTTATTTGCACAAATTTTTTCCCTAGTTTTTCATTGTCCATCCTCTGAGACTTCCCCTCTCATCACTCTTTTTAGCGCCTCAAGTGCACGAGTAGTATCATTTTTCACTTTGGATTTTCCGCAAAATAAGGGCTTCTCGAAACTGTACGTTTAACGCTTAGAGCCCAGTATATAATTCATACATGTCTTCAGTCATTTCAATCCGATCATGTGGAACATAAGCTTTTTCGTGTTTTTCTAAAAACCTACGATACGCCGACGTTTAAAGTGATCATAAACAAGATTTCGTGCAACCTTTCGTAGCCATGTTTGCATATTCGAATCTTGTCGAAATATATGTAAATATTGATGGCAGCGTACAAACGAATGCTGCATTAAATCCTCTGATGTTTCACGATTACCTGTCATTAAAAAATATATGTAAATTTATCTTTGTTATAGTTTTCGTACAATATTTTTGTATCAAGTAACACTCATATTCATCTCTCTTACAATCATAGACGATTGAAAGATTCATTTGATTCAAAAAAAAAGTGATTTTGCAAATTAATACAAAATCACTTTCACTATTACTTCATTTCTGGTACTACTGCTAAAATATTTTCAAATGATGCACGTTGCTTCATTTCCTCTTCATTTAACAGAATGTGAATATCCCCATGGTCATTGGATGTACGAATTAAACGTCCCATTCCTTGTTGCAAACGTAGCTGCATGAATGGTAACTCGACTTCTTCAAAAGGATCTTCAGCAAATGAACGTTTTGCATCGAATAATGGGTCATGCGGTGGGAAAGGTAAATCAAAAATAATAACGCGTGTTAAGGCTTCTTCTGGTAAGTCTAAGCCTTCCCATAAATGATACGAGCATAATGTTTTCACTGTACCTTCTTGGAAATCACGAACGATCGCTGATAGTTCACGATCACCTTCAAATGCAACATACATGCGCTCCATTATCGGTAATTCATTTTTAAAGTCTAACATTGCTTGTTTAGATTTAAATAAGATTAGCGTTTTCTCGCCATCTTTTAACAGTTGTTGTACTCGTGCTGTTTTTCGCGGTTGTGCCAATTCATGCAAGTAAATTTTCATGACTTCTTCATAATCAAATGGAGATGGCACTGAGAATGATTGATAATCACGAATTCCTAAACTATAGGCAATATACGAGAAGTCCTTATTCACTGAAAGTGTTGCAGAAGAAAAGACGATTGGTAGTTTTTTCGAGAATAACTTTTCTTCTAATACTTCAGTAATAAGACGTGGCATAATAACGAGTGTTTCTTCACCATCTGTCTCTTCAAGCCAATCTACTGCATCACCTTGCGCAGTGAAAATACGTAATGATGCTTCGTATTGCTCTAAATATTCCTCTGCCATATTCAGTTCATACTCAGGAATCATATACATTTCTGATTCAAAGACGAATTCCTCTAGTAAAACTTCTACATCGGCAATAAGTTGCTTACCATATTTTAATAGTGTCGCAGACTTATTAATTCGTTTACGATCTTCACCAGATTGCACGACATCATCGCGTAGCTGGTCGAAAAATAGCTCATGGTCGTCCTGAAGTTTTTCCATTGCATATAATGTACGTTCACGAACACCATCTACCATTAAACGTTCCAGCAATTGAACAATCGTCGTTGCCTGCACTTTATACGTCATCGCTTTTTGAGCTGCGTATTCAAGTAAATGCCCTTCATCTAATACCATCATTGACACTTCAGGTAAAAGTGCAAGTTGCCCTTCACGTTCACGCGACTCTTTTGTTGCTAAGTGCTCCATTAGGAAATCCTGTGAACAAATAATCAAATCCGTGGATTTACGATAATGCGCGCGATGTAGTGTTTGACCACAACGATTACGCAGGTCACATACCGAGCATTGCATGATTGAATTGTAATTGACTTTTTGCCAATCTTCATCGCTTACAGACGGATAATCACTACGATCTCCGTATGGTTGCACAGCAATCATCGAACCTTGCGCGTACACACCATCTGGAATTGAAAAAGAAATATCATCAATCCATTCATCCGTTTCTACTTTCTCCGCTTCTTCAAAACGCTTTAAGCAAAGATACTGATCACGTGATTTGGCTAAGCGAACATCAATGTCAAGACCGAGTGTTTTTTGTAATTTATAAATATCGCCGCCCTCTTTGACAAGCTGGTCGATTAACGTTTCATCTGCACAAGCAATAAGCGCTGGCTTCCCTGTATAACGCGCATACGATACTGCTGGCAGTAAGTAAGCAATGGTTTTCCCAGTACCTACACCCGCTTCCGCAAATAGTACGTTCTTTTCTTTTAAAGCCTGCTCGATTTGATATGCCATGAAAATTTGCTCATCGCGACATTCAAAGCCCTTCTCTGGTAGTTCATCATACAAAACATCCCCCATCCAGTCACCTAATGACTCGAAAAAAGATCTATCTTTTGATAATGCAAATGGTAAAGATTTTCGCAAGTTAACGTTCCCCCTCTAACAATCATTCCTATTATACACGACGAAACGGAAGGTAAGAAACATCTCACCTTCCGTACCCGACTAATTTTTTCAATATTTAAGGTAATCATCATAACTTAATGTTGATTTCCATTCCGGCTGGGCGCTTTTCGGGGGCGTCCGATGAGCCGCTTCACTCGGAAAGCCTCGCTCCAGGGTCTCGGGGCAACAAGATGTTGCTCACGAAGGCGTTGTCACACGATGTGACGTTTTTAGTCTTCGTTCCTTTATTATAATCCCTCAGGGGTCACCCAGCCTCCACTTCAATCAAATGTCATTCCAAATTTTTTGGTAAAGATCAACATTAGTCTCTTTTAGATTTTTGGCCCCAGAATTGGTAGTAGTTTGTTTCGATGAAGCCGTTGAATAATTTACGTTTTTTCGTTGATTGACGACCGTATAATTCTTCAAAGTTTTTCATCGATGACAGCATATAAACTGACCAAGTTGGGTGATTTTTCATCACTTGTCCTAAATCACGAACGACTTGTTCTACGACTTCCACATCACCAATACGTTCACCATATGGTGGGTTCCCGATCATGACACCATCTGTTAGGCTTGTTGTAAAATCACGCGCTTGCATTTGTTTGAACGTAATAATTTCACCAAAGCCAGCTTCAAGAGCATTTTCTTGCGCGATACTAACCATACGGTGGTCAATATCCGTTCCAATAATTTCAAGCGGTTGATCGTAATTTGCAGTGCTGTCTGCTTCGTCACGTACAGCATCCCAAATTTTAGCCTTCATCCATGGCCACTCTTCTGAGATAAACTCACGATTATAGCCTGGTGCAATATTTTGACCGAACATCGCTGCTTCAAGCGCAATCGTCCCTGAACCACAGAACGGGTCAACAAATGGACGATTTGGGTTCCATTTTGAGATTTGCACAAGTGCTGCAGCTAATGTTTCTTTTAATGGTGCTTCCCCTTGTGATTGACGATAACCACGTTTATGAAGACCTACACCTGACGTATCAATAGTTAATGTAGCCACATCTTTTAAAATTGATACCTCAATTTTGTAAGTTGCCCCAGATTCATCTAAAAATCCAATACGTTTATAATGTTGCTTTAAACGTTCAACGATTGCTTTTTTCGTGATTGCTTGGCAATCCGGTACACTAAATAATTTGGATTTCACGGATTTACCCGATACTGGGAAAGAAGCATCAACCGGTAAATATTTCTCCCATGGAAGTGCCTTTACACTTTCAAATAATTGTTCAAACGAAGTGGCAGGGAATTGTCCTACAACAATCTTCACACGGTCCGCCACGCGTAACCATAGATTTGCACGGGCAATCGCCGTTTCATCTCCCTCGAAGTATACCTTGCCATTATCGACAGTCGTTTTATAGCCTAGAGCTTGCACCTCTTGTGCGACGATTGCCTCTAGACCCATTGCTGATGTTGCTACTAATTTATATTGTGCCATACTTTATTTCCTTCCTTGGTGCTCAATTTCCCAAAACTTAATAAACTCAAGTAATTCATGCATCGGTAAAGGTTTGCTGTAGTAATAGCCTTGGATAATATCACAGTTCATTTTTCGTAGTATATCCACTTGTTGGGCTTGTTCTACACCTTCTGCTACAACTTTCATTTTTAAGCGGTGCGACATTTGTATAATTGCATCGACGACAGCCTGTTTTTCATCCAGCGAGCTAATATGTTGGATAAAACTACGGTCAATTTTCAAGCAATCGAGCGGGAACCGAACTAAATAGCTTAACGATGAATAGCCTGTACCAAAATCATCAATTGAAATTCTAAAGCCAAGCTGTTTCAATCTAACGAGTTTGCTTACTGTTTCAGCCGAACTATTCATTACCGTACGCTCAGTTACTTCGATTTCAAAATTGTTTGCAGGTGTGCCATGATGTTCTAAAATTGATTGTATTGATTCTAAAAAATTTTGTTGCTTAAAATGTATACTGGAAACGTTAATGGCAATCGGCAAATTTTTTCCGTATTTTTGTAATTCGATTACTGCTTCACAGGCTTTATTAAAAATGATTTCACTCAACGGGATAATTAGCCCTGTTTCTTCAGCATAAGGGATAAACTCAGCTGGTGAAACAAAGCCCAATTTTTTATTGTTCCATCGTACAAGTGCCTCTAATCCTTGAATCCCCTGTTTTTCCAACTCAATTTTCGGTTGGAAATACAGTTCAAATTCTTGATTTTCAATTGCTTTGCGTAGTTCAGCATCTAATAGTAGCACACGCTGTGAATCGGTTTGCAATTCATCAAAATAAAATGCATAGCCACTCCGCCCATTTTTCTTTGAATATGACATTGCCTTATCCGCACAGTGAATCAACTCTTCTGCTGTTTCTCCATCCTTAGGATGCATGCTTATACCGATACTTGTAGATATAAAAATGTCCTGACCATCTATATTCATTGGTTGTTCGATGACGCTAATAATTTGTTCAGCGAAGCTTGTGGCTTCTCGTTCATTTTTCACATTTGTTAACGTAATGATAAATTCATCACTACCATATCTAGCAACGATATCTTTATTCTTTAGTAAAGATTGAATTCTTTTCGCTGTTTCAACAAGAATCGCATCGCCGTTCGCATGCCCTAATGTATCATTGACTATCTTAAAACGATCTAAATCTAAGACATACACTGCATGCTGCACTGAATGAGAAATAGTAGAAGTCGATTCTAGTAAACTATTCATTCGCTCAATATAAGCAAATCGATTTGAGACATCCGTTAAGGAATCTGTTACTAAACGTTTCTTGAGTTCATGTTCTGCTATTTTTCTTTCAGACAAATCTGTGAAAATACCACAATAATTTGTGATTTCTCCCTCATCGTTGGTTACACCGAAAATTGTCAACCATTCAGGGTAGATATCTCCCATTTTCCGACGATTCCAAATCTCTCCTTGCCAAATTCCGTCTTGTCGTATCTTTTCCCACATACTTATATAAAAAGGTAGTTCATGTATACCAGATTGCAAAACAGCTGGGGACTTCCCAATTACTTCGTCTCGTTTGTACCCCGTAACGAATTCGAATGCTGGATTCACCATCTCAATTTTTTTATACTTATCTGTAATCATGATACCTTCTGATACATTTTCAAATATTTTCATAATTAAAGCAGTAGGATAATTAGAAATCGAATTTAGCTTATCAAAGCTTGTACGATCATTTACAACGTTCATGTTTTGGCTCCATCCCATCTCATTTGCTACCTTCGTTTAAGAAAAGTGCTAAAAATATGTACACACACCCCAGATTTCGAAAAACGCCACCTCCTGTAGCATTGCAGATTGAAGCTTTTGCACCAACATTTTTATGTAATAGGTACATCACAACCATTATGCAACTTCAATTCTAAGGAGGTGACGCTTTAACTAAGACATCAATTAGAAATTTTTTACTTGTATTATATTACAAAAGAAAAGCTCTCCACCTAATTGGAGAGCGCTTGATAACAAATAGGTAAACATCAAAAAATTCAGTAAGCCATGTTTTGTTCCCGAGTACTCAAACAGCTTACGCCTCGTACAACCGGGTAGTAATCATCTATCTACGAGAGCGTTCTCTCGTCCCTCCATCCGTTCAATTCCTTTTGGAGAGTGCCCCTACCATAATTTGGGTTTCTCACTCGTGGGGTTTACCTCGTTCCACCTTGCAAGTTTCCAAGCAAGCTTCGTCACTGTGGCACTTTCAGGAAGTTTCAACCATATCACAAAGACTTAGGTTTTCCTTCCGCCGTCAGCCTATAGACTGCCTTACCTTATTTTTTCAGTAAGCACGAACACTACGGTCATCGCAGAACCGTGTGAGCATGGACTTTCCTCTACGACGTCTAGCGCCGCAGCGATTACTCGAATTTCATGATGATACGTATATTATACTAGAAATTATTGAGAAATACAACTTATCTGCAAAAATTATTCGTACAACTTGCTACCAAATACATGTTTCTCTAAATTAGAAAGACGTTTTAAAATATCAAAATTAGTTGTGCCATTCACAGGGGCAACAGTTTGTTTTTTCGGGGTTGTATCAATTTCTTCTTTTAATTTTCTATTCTCTTCTCTCAGTTGGGCCACTACTTTTTCAAACGTTTCATAATCTTGAATGATTTCATCAAGAAATGAATCGACTTCTTCCACATTGTAACCTTTAAAATTTTTCTTAAATTCTTTTTCAAGAATTATTTTTGACGTTAATTTAATGTCCATTCACATCGCCCTTCCTTACACAGTACATATACGGATTCATTATAGCATATTTCATATAAATATATCGTTTCAAGCCTTGATAAAACGCTAAATTTGTCGAATTTTGCGCTTACCCAGGAAATATTTTTTTTCCGTTTAATCGTTGAAGTCTTTTTTTAAATAAAATTTCCCATTTCTTTTTTTGCTCTTCACGCAAATCCTCTACGCCTGCTAGAAATTCAATGCCTTGAATTGTGTATCTTATTGCCTGCTGAAAATCTTTTATTTGGTGTTCATAAAGCATCGCCAATTGCTCAAGTGCCTGTATTTTCTTCCGAGATTCCACGAAGTGTAATGATGCTACAAAGGCATCAATTGCTTCATTGAATTGTTTGTTTCTTTTTAATTGAAAGGCTAAATGAAATTGTGCGTCTCCTGCTTCGAGTTCATTGAACTGTGACGTCACCTTTTCTAAAACTTGGACACTTTTGGCGCCCTCTTTTAAATCCGCATACCATTTCCCAATATTCGTGTATGTTGTTACCGACTCATCATCCATTTCTTCAAACAGCAGATTTGTAGAATGGACATAGAGTGTAATGAGCGACAGCAAATCCCATTCATTATGCAACAAAACTTTCATCAATGCATCTGGCACACCACTTTTCACCGCATCTAAATAAATGATTGGTGCTAAAAACCCTGGAATATCATCTTTTCGTAAAAATCCAAGCTTCTCTTCCTCAACAGATTTTAACTTCATACGTTCCATATCATTTTTCCATAAACGCTTTGAACTATGCAGTAAATCGATTTGGCGCTGCGTCCGTAATTTCGGCAATACTTTTTGATTGAGCGTCCAACGTGTTTCAAGTTGTGGCCAATCGAAGCTTTTGCCGTTATACGTCACAACTGTCGCAGTTTTTTGCCACAGTTTTGATTCAAACAACAATGCCGCTTCATGAGCTGGATCTGCTAATACATATTGTGTCAGCACAAAGTCTTCCTCCGTTAATTCTAAGAAACCGAGTAAGAAAATTTGTGTGCCCACACCTTTTAAGCCTGTCGTTTCCGTATCAAAAAACAACACGCACTCTTCCTCATTTAACGCATATGGATGTGAAAACTCAGCATACTGCCATTTAGCAACAGCGTTAAAAAACTCCTGTAGCTGATAATGTCCATGCTGATACGTTCGCGGATAGTGAACCTTTCGTAAAAAGACAATGCCCAATTCATTGTCAACTCGTGTTAAACCAGCTTGCTCCCACTGTGGGGTATAGCTAGGGATTTTAGGTTTTTGAAATGCAGGTTTTGACTCGTTTGCTTTCGGTTTTTCCGTTTTTTTACCGAGCATTTTCTTCATTTGTAGTATTTTATTTTCGTAAGACATTATTATCACTCATTTTCTGCTAATAATTCAGTCGCTGTAAAAGATAAACCCGGAGAACTTGTATACATTTTATCTGATAGTAAATGAAAGAATACCGACCAATATGATCCTGTGTACAAAAAAAACATTGGCTGTGAGACAATCTCTGTTTCTCTTTTACTACAAGTATAACTCATCCTCTCTCTTTATTTCGAATCAATGTGATTTAAATGCATTTAATAGATTCTTTTAAGACAAAGAGCTAATTAACAAAGTTCAACAACAAACAAAACATCAATACACCCCATATAGTTGATTAAGAAGAACTATATCGCGAAACAAATCTAAATACCTATTTTTATTTAACCTAATTTTAACCTTCATAAACGATAATTTTTTTAATCATAGATAAAAATTGAATTGACGGAGGAAATAACAATGATAATCACTCACAATCTATCAGCACTAAACTCATTAAAAAAAATGAATAAGAATAATAAAGCGACATCTGCAGCTATGGAAAAGCTTTCTTCTGGGTTACGAATTAACAAAGCGGCAGATGATGCTGCTGGTCTAGCAATTTCGGAAAAAATGAGAGCACAAATTCGTGGTCTTCACAAAGCTCAACAAAACATTCAAGATGGCATTTCGCTTATTCAAACGGCGGAAGGTGGACTCGGCTCGATTCAAAACCCACTTTTACAGAGATTAAGAGAATTAGCCATCCAAGCAGCAAATGATACATTAACAGATGCAGACCGGGAACATATTCAAAAAGAGATCGATCAAATCAAACAAGGCATTAATGCCATTGCAAATAATACAGAATTTAATGGGATTAAGTTATTGAACGGAGCTAAGACAGGTACGAAAACGATTACCGTGACAAAAGATATCATTGTCCCTGGCTATTATGAAACAACGCCAACTGTTGTCGATTTATCCAAAGCGACGAGTATCACCATTTTTGAACTTAGTAATCCTGGTAATTCTAAATACGAAAAGACTTTCAATATTTCAGATTTAGTAAGTGGTCAACGATGGGAACCTTATCCCAGTAGTCAGGAGGAATATATTTTTTCTGTAGATTTAGTCAATAATACATTTACTACAACTGCATTAAAAAATGGCTATAGTTATTCTGGAAATACTGTTACAGGAGTAAGGATAAATGGATTAAATGAGTATGAAGATGTGGAAGTATGGGCATCAGCTATCGTCTCGCACTCAGCAGGAACCGTCAAAGAAAACCTCGATGCAATTTTAGGTAGTAATTTATCAGATTTCCCCCTCTTTGACTGGAGTACTCCACATGATACATTCATAACTGTCGAATTCCATTCAAGAAAATACATCCCAGAATCAATCACAACAATCACAGAAACAATCGTCGTTGATGTAGCTGAACCGTTAATCTTACAAACCGGGGCTAATCAAGGCGATACGTTCGAAGTTGAATTAGCTGATGGACGAACAACGACTCTTGGTATTGATAATCTTGATTACACAACTAGACTTGGGGCAGTTGATGCACTAGCAAAGATTGATGCAGCAATTGCGAACGTGTCGGCCCAGCGTTCGAAATTTGGATCGTATCAAAATCGATTGGAACATACACATAATAATTCCACAAACTATGCCATAAATTTAGCAGCGGCAGAATCACGAATTCGTGATGCGGATATAGCAAAGGAATCAATGGAGATGGTGAAAAGCCAAATTCTCACACAAGCTTCTCAAGGCATGCTTAACCGAGCGAACCAACAGCAAAAAAATGTGCTAGGTCTATTACGCTAAAGAAATAGTAACAAGTCTGAAGGAAATGGACTTGTTACTATTTTTTATTGAAATTAAGACTAACTGTTCACACTAGCTAAAAAAGTGATGTTAGTCTGCGTATTGGTTCATTAAAATTTGAAGAAGCTCGACAACTTTTTGTCTCATATTGATAATAGAGTCTTGTGGACCAATGCATGAAGGACATCCTGACTCACATTGACAGCTCGACACATGTTGCAGAGTCTCGGTCAGTAAATCCTCCCATAAATCATACACCCTTTCACTAAGCCCAATACCACCAGGGTACTTATCATACACAAAAAACGTTGGTAACTCATTATGCGTTGCCTTTACTTGGGGTACGACCGCAACATCACTACTATCGCATTGAATAAATAATGGAATAAAGGCACTCATAGCATAGGCCGCTCCTATCATGGCCTCGGTTAATTCTGCCTCTGACCATTGTGCTACCCTATTAAACGACAGCCATGATGCACTTGTATACATTTCATCAGGTGGTAATTGAATAGGACCTGAGCCAATGTTGTCGTGTGAGTTAAAACGAATTTTTTTAAAAATCGTCGCTTGTGCCACTAGACCAACATCACCAAAGCTAATGGTACCTCCATGATAATCACGGCTGCGGTCTTCCTCAAGCACCTTCATTTCCACTGCCAAATTGGCGTCTGTGTAATAGTCCACATCTACTTCACGCACAAAGGCTTTTTTCTCTTCCCAATCGAGCCTCTCTACTTGATATTGCACCCCTTGATGCAAATAAATCGCTTCTTCATGCAGTAAGGTCATTGCACTATGACGATCCATCTCCCCTATTACTTTTGTCTGTGCTGGGACGGTCATATCAATAATTACCACATTTTCTTGCGAAGCCGAACGAAGACTAATATCATGCGATGGGAAACGATCACTCATCCAATGCCATTTATCACTCGTTTTAAAAACAACGCCTTCTTCTGCTAAATAATCGAGTAATTCCTGGATCTCGTACTCCCCATATGAATCATCTGCTGAAAAAGGTAATTCAAATGCAGCACATTTTAAGTGGTCCATTAAAATCAGCATATTTTCTGGATAAATACGTGCCTCTTCGGGCGAGCTGCCAAGTAAAAACAGCGGATGCTGTACGACATACTGATCGAGAGCCGTTGACTGTGCCACATAAATAATAAGCGCCTCGTCTTGACGACGCCCTGCACGACCAGCTTGCTGCCATGCACTTGCAATATTCCCTGGGTAACCGGTCATAATACACGCTTGTAATTGCCCAATATCTACACCAAGTTCCAATGCATTTGTACTGACAACTGTTTGAATTGATCCATCACGCAAGCCCCGTTCAATAACACGACGTTCTGACGGCAAATAGCCACCACGATAACCACGCACGGACTCATCCATCAATTTATTCCGTGTAAGTTCCTTTAAATAAGTGACAATCATTTCTACTCGCACACGACTCTTGGCAAAAACTATCGTTTGAATACCTGCTGTATACAATCTTTTCGCTAAATCACTGACTTCTAACACTGCACTACGGCGTACACCAAATGTTTTATGGACGATCGGTGGGTTATAAAACAAAAATGTCTTTTTCCCAATAGGTGCTCCCGAATCGTCAATTAATGCTTGGGTTTCGTTTGTTAATTTTTCTGCTAACTCCTTTGGGTTTTTAATCGTAGCAGACGTACAAATAAACACAGGCTTACTGCCGTAAAATTCGCAAATACGCTTTAGCCTGCGAATGACATGAGCCACATGCGAACCAAATACACCTTTATATGTATGCAACTCATCAATGACGATATACTGCAAATTTTCAAAGAGTGATACCCATTTTGTATGATGCGGCAAAATGCCTGAATGTAGCATATCAGGGTTTGTCATGACAATATGACCTGCCTTACGTACTTTCTGACGAATGCCTGGTGCTGTATCACCATCGTACGTATAACTTAAAATTTCTTCCCCCGTCTGTTCAATCAGGTCATTCAGATCATTTTTTTGATCTTGTGCAAGTGCTTTTGTCGGAAATAAATAAATTGCACGTGCATTTTTGTCTTCTAAAATCTTTTGTAACACTGGTAAATGATAGCAATATGATTTTCCTGATGCAGTAGGTGTAACCGCAGTAAACGATTGCCCACTGTTTGCTAAGTCGAATGCTTCACGCTGATGCGTATATAACTGCCTAATGCCACGTGTGTGAAGCGCTTTGATAAGCGACGGGTGCAATGTGTCTGGAAAAGGAGCGAGTCGCGCCTCACGTCCATCTAACGTGTGCCAATGAAAAATACGCTCTTTTAATTCCTCATCGTAGCGCCACTCATCTAACAGTTCACTAATTGTCCGTTTTTTCGATAGCATCACCTTGTCCCCCCTCTACTAAATTGTAAAAGTTTTTTAGTGTATAGGAAGTGGATTGTATTGCATCGAGAAAACGTTTTTTACTTGTTTCCTTATAAAAAGATTGCACAACAAATTGCTCCATCGATTCCACCGCTGAAGCAATTTGTTGAGTATGCATATATTTAGGACGATTTGCTTTTATCCAAGCATCTGCTTGTTGTTGCCAGTCTTTTAGTAAGCCATGTATTTTGTCAGCATGTGGCTTTACCTCTTGAAAAAAATCTGGTGCGCGGTCCTCTTCACGCATTTTCCAAAATCGTTCTACACATTTTGTACATTCATCTATTAAAATTGAAGTTTGTTCTATTAATAACATACCCTTGCACCTCATTTAGTTTCGAATTCCATATGAGGCTAGTGTACCAAAGTCTATCGATTTTCACTACTGTTAGGGGAACAAGTATTCTTTACTTGCCTACTTTTTTCTGCTAAGCTTACTTTCTGATTTAGTGATTCAATTTGCACAAAAAATTGCATGCTGTGTACGTTGTTTTCCAATGATACTCTCGTTAAAAGTAATTGATTGACGAAATCCAACTGCGCAACTAATTGTTCCAACTTGTTCAACGTAACGCCCCCTTTTTCTTATGTATTTGTATTCCGCACATGTATAGAATTACCTTCATGTGTGACAAAATAAGAGGAAGTTGGAGGAAAGAAGAATTAATTCGCTAAATATTTTAAAATTCATAAACACCTCGGTTTTTTTGGTTATTTCTACCGCCTATTAAGTAGGAGTCTACTACTGATTCATGATAATATATCGTGTATAATAGCAGTATTATAGAAGGTGATAACAAGTGACAATTCGCTATCCGAATGGGAAAGTTTACACGCCGAAACCCCCTATTTCTAAAGCTGAAAAGACGGAAAAGGAAAAAGACTATTCCTTTAGTAACCGCGGAAAAACATTAGAAGATGAAATCGATGAAGCAAACGCTTATTATCTGAACAAGCGACTTGCCATAATTCACAAGAAACCTGTTCCCGTACAAATCGTCAAAGTAGAGTATCCATCAAGAAGTGCAGCTGTCATCAAGGAAGCATATTTTCGAACGCCATCGACAACAGACTACAATGGTGTGTGGAACGGGTATTATGTCGATTTTGATGCGAAGGAAACCTCCTCTAAAACGAGTTTTCCATTAAAAAATATTCATACGCACCAAATGACACATATGCAACAAGTAACGGAACAATTAGGTGTGGCCTTTATTATCATGCGTTTTTCAGCACTTGAGCGCTATTTTATCGTGCCATACGAAGTTTTACAAAAAGCCTGGAGTGCTATGGAAAAGGGTGAACGCAAGTCAATTCCACTGACACAGATCGAGCAAGAAGCTTATGAAATTCAGACAAGCTACTATCCACGAATCGACTATTTAAAAGTTTTACAGCGGTTCATCGAATCTAAAAACTAGGTTTTGAAAGTGAGGAGATTATAGAATGACTGAACGTCGTCAAACACGCGGAGAACTTAAAAAAGCCCGCGCGAGAAAAAATAAAAAAGAAACACCCAAAACACCACTAAAACTATGGCTAAAACGGATTTTCTTAACAGTACTATTTTTAGGAGTGGCCGGTTTAGTAGCCGGTGCTGGTTTATTTGCTTTTTATGCGAGTACAGCACCTGAACTTGATGAGGAACTATTAAAAGATCCCGTTTCCTCTGAGTTTTACGATAAGAACGGAGACAAATTCGCAACAATTGGTGTAGAAAATCGAAAATACGTCAAATTCGAAGATATACCTGAGGATATGGTGAACGCCATCCTTGCCACAGAGGATGTACGCTTTTTCAAACATCATGGTATGGATTTCTATCGTCTTGGTGGTGCCATTCTTGCCAATATACGTGATGGATTTGGTGCTCAAGGGGCTTCCACTCTAACACAACAAGTTGTCAAAAACTCATTTTTACAAAATGAAAAAAAATTAAAACGTAAGGCTCAAGAGGCTTGGCTTGCCTTCCAACTTGAACGCAAGTATTCAAAAGAAGAAATTTTTGAAATGTACTTTAACAAGATGCTGATGTCTGGTCGTATTTACGGCTTTGGTACAGCGGCGCAATATTTCTACGGTAAAGAATTAAGTGAATTATCATTGGACGAAGAAGCACTGCTTGCTGGTATGGTGCAACTACCAAATGCTTATAATCCAATTAAAAATCCTGAGCGTGCCGAAAAACGTCGTAACATTGTTTTAGGCTTAATGCACCAACATGGGAAAATCACTAAAGCAGAAATGGAAGAAGCAAAAGCAGTTGACGTTCAAGCAGGTCTTGCCGATGAAGAGACTCGTCAAACTTTTGCCGGCACAAAATATGATGCCTTCTTAGATATCGTCATCAACGAGCTTGAAGAAAACGGTGATGGCTCAGCTATGGCTGAAGGAATTAAAGTATACACAACACTTGACCCTAAGGCACAACAAGTAGTTGAAGACATTATGAATGATGATCGCAACTTCCCAACAGAAAACATTGAATCTGGTGTAGGTGTAGTGGATACAAAAACAGGTCAGATTTTAGCAGTGGGCGGTGGACGTAATTACGGCGCAGAGCGTGGCTTCAACTATGCCGATGACTTAACTCAGAATCATCCAGGTTCAACAATGAAACCTTTACTCGATTACGGCCCTGCCATTGAATATTTAAAATGGTCGACAGGTCATACACTTGTCGATGAACCTATGAAATATACTAAATCAAACCAAACCATTACAAACTGGGATGGGAAATATATGGGTTCAATGTCTGCACGAAGAGCCCTT
This sequence comes from Lysinibacillus sp. NPDC096418, assembly GCF_044762775.1. Taxonomy (NCBI): domain Bacteria; kingdom Bacillati; phylum Bacillota; class Bacilli; order Caryophanales; family Bacillaceae; genus Lysinibacillus; species Lysinibacillus sp. NPDC096418. The sequence goes on along the minus strand of NZ_JBIWEY010000019.1, from coordinate 26,663 downwards.
TATGCATCACGTAACGTACCAGCAGTCCAAGCATTTAAAGAAGTCGGCACTGATAAAGCAAAAGAATTTATCGGTCGCTTAGGGATTGAAACGAAAAATGTATACGAGGCAGATGCAATCGGTGGGGGCGCTATTTCAATGTCTCCAATCCAAATGGCTGCTTCTTACGCTGCCTTCGGGAATGACGGTGTATACACGGATCCACATGCAATTAAAAAAATTGTTTACCGTGATGGCAAAACATCGAAAGATTATACACCAGGAAAAAATGTAGCGATGAGTGATGCCACAGCTTATATGGTGACAGATATGCTTCGTGACGTTGTTAGTAACAAACCAGACGCGTCTGGCTCGTATGCTAAAGTATCAGGCTTAGATATCGCTGGTAAAACAGGAACAACCAACTATTCAACAGATGAATTTAACAAATATAATTTACCAAGTACAAGTGTGCCAGATTCTTGGTTTGCAGGTTATTCAACGAACTACTCAATTGCTATTTGGAGTGGTTATGAAAAACGATCTGAGCCTATCACAACTTGGGATGAGCGACGTTTACCTCAATATCTGTTTAAGGATATTATGAGCGAATTATCGGCTGACGTTGAAACAGCACGTTTCAAAAAACCAAGTTCTGTTGTAGAAGCAACAGTCGAAATTGGCACAAAACCATTGAAATTAGCAAGTGAATTTACACCTGTTGAAAAACGTCAAACAGAGTTATTTGTACGTGGTACTGAGCCTACTGAAGTCTCAAGCGAATTTGAAGCACCAACAATTTCTGCCCCATATAACGTAAGGGCTGACCTAGATTTAGGTGCGCAATCTATCAATATTAGCTGGTCACATGATCCAACGATAGATGAAGAAACAAACGAACCACTGCCTGTCAAATTCGAAGTAACAGCTTCTCTTGAGGGCGGCGAAACAAAAGTGCTTGATACTACAGAAAGTAACGGACTGACAGTTGCTAATAACCTTTCTGAAGGCAAATATGTTATTTCAGTCATAGCTATTGTTAATGATGTCCGAAGTGAACCAGGTACAACTTCGATTGAAGTGACAAGTATGACTGATGAAGATAAAAAACCTGAAGAACCAGAAACACCAGATATAGGAATACCTTTACCACCTGATGAAAATGATAATAGCAACAATAATCAAGGTAGTGGTAATAATAACGGAAACAACAACAACGGTAACGGCAATAACAATAATGGAAACAACAATGGAAACCAAGGCAATGGAAATGGCAATAGTGGAGGTCAACCCGAAACAACGCCACCAACACCGCCAACTCAACCTCCAACTCCAAATGAGGAAGAGGATGGAGTAGCCGAATAACGTTAAAGCAGGGCAGCATCAAGTGATGACTGCCCTGCTTTTTTGTTGAAAAATTTGTCCTATCCGTCTCTTTCATTATTCTATCCGTCACTTTTTCTATTTTATCCGTCACTCTTCACTTCTTATCCGTCACTTCCTCTGATTTATCCGTCTCACACTCTTCCCCAATTAAAAAAGCAGCCACTTTTAAAGTAGCTGCCCGACCATTCTATTTCTTCGCCGCCTGTAATCGTAGGCGTGCGGTACGTTTTTTCGTTTCTTTAAATAACTCATCAAGCTGTCGGTAACACGCATATTGACCCGGCTTTGTCTTAATAAAGGCTAAGCGCTCCGCCCCATTAATTGGCATTACTTCATAGGTTTCAGAAGAATCCAATGCCAATTCACTCATGTCTGCACTATCAATCAGCAGACGCTCAAATAGCACAATTGCCTCTTCCATCAAGACTTTTGCTTCGCCATTTCGTGTATCATGGGCTGCATGAATGCGTGCCTCTAGTGCTTCCCATTCTGCAAACCAAGTATCGACGACCTCTTTTGAAATTGCTTCTACACGAAAACCGATCATACTTCCTTCACCAACCCTTTTTTCAAACGCTTTTGGCCCTCGCGGCAATCCGCTAATAAAGGGCATGCATGACAGCCAGGGTTTTGTGCCTTGCAGTGATAGCGACCAAAGAAAATTAGCTGGTGATGTGTTTTCGACCATTTCTCAATAGGCGTTTTTTTCATAATTGTTTCTTCGACTTCAAGAACAGAGTCCTTCCACCTACATAACCCTAAACGCTTTGAAACACGTTCTACATGCGTATCTACTGCAAGTGCTGGTACATCAAATGCAACAGACAATACCACGTTTGCAGTCTTACGCCCAACGCCTGGTAACGTCACAAGCGCCTCACGATTTGCCGGAATTTCCCCACCGTATTCTACGAGCAACCGCTCACAAAGTAATTGAATATTTTTCGCTTTATTGCGATACAATCCAATTGAACGAATATCTTGCTGTAATTCCTCTAATGGCACTGCAAGATAATCTTCAGGCTTTTTATACTTTTGGAATAATGTTTTTGTGACCTTATTGACTAGCACGTCAGTACACTGTGCGGATAATAACGTAGCAATTGTCAATTCAAATGGATTATCATGAACAAGCTCACAATGTGCATCGGGAAACATACGATCCATCTCTGCTAAACAATGTTCCCACTGCTTTTTCGTTAACATTCTCGATATCCCCCTACTCTCTCTCTTCTAACCAGTTATAAAACTGAACTTTGTTTGTCGACTGCATTTCTTGCTGCGAAGCGTGATTCGGCTGTCGACTAAAGCTTTGTTTCTCACGGAATTGCTCACTTTGAATTTGCGCGGCTTTCGGTGTCGTAATATTTTTCTTTTTCCATTCCAGCAAAATTCGGTCGATATAACGAATGCTCATTTTACTAGCAAATACCGCTTCCTTCAACGCCTCTTTAATAAGTGCTGGACTATGCTTGTCCTCATCTAACCACGAACCAATTTTTTCGAGCTCTAAAGGAGATAAAAGACGTCCCATTTCTTCTTCAAATAAACGGAATATCTCCCCTTCTTCTTGACGCAATGACGCAGCCGATTGCTTTTGTTCCTTCATTTCAATCGCCTGCATAATGCGTTCCCAAAGCGGGTAAACCGAATATTTTTCATATATTCTTCCGCTTTCATCGACATCGCGTGAAATTTCAAGAAAGCCCTTTTGCATGAGACGTTGTAAACGAGTTGAAATTTCATTATCAGACATTGACAAGCGGCTCGTTAAATCACTCGGTGTTGGGAAGTTGTTCCCCTCCATATGAAAGGCAAGTAAATGTATGACAATGAGTGCCTCTTCATCCTCTATATTTAACTCCTTATAAAACTGAAAAAAAAGCTGAGGAACGATAACATTCCCCTGCTCGGTCCACATGCGGAGCCGGTTATTATTAGTATTCATTTATGCATGACTCCTTCTCTATCAATTACAGCTTTTACGTAATTGTTCTTGCAAAAGTTAGTAAAAGCCGCGTAGCCAACATGCTCACTACGCGACTTTTTAATTGGTGTTAATTCTTTCTAACCTATTATGGGTATAGACGATTTAATAAACGAGGGAATGGAATTGTTTCACGAATATGTTCTGTTCCTGAAATCCATGCCACTGTTCTTTCTAATCCTAGACCGAAGCCTGAATGTGGTACAGAGCCTTGTTTACGAAGCTCTAAATACCATGCATACGCATCTAAAGATAAATTATGTTCTTCAAGACGTGATTTTAGTAAATCATAGTCATGGATACGCTCAGAACCACCGATAATTTCGCCGTATCCCTCTGGTGCGATTAAGTCCGCACAAAGTACAACGTCATCACGATCTGGGTGTGGTTGCATGTAGAATGGTTTGATGCCTACTGGGTAGCAAGTGATGAATACAGGTTTGTCAAATGAATTGGCAATCGCTGTTTCATGTGGTGCGCCGAAGTCATCACCCCATTCAATATCGTTAAAACCTTGTTCATGTAATAGTTTAATCGCATCATCATAAGATATACGTGGGAATGGCGCTTTGATATTTTCAAGAGTTGAAGTATCACGTCCAAGACGCTCTAACTCTATCTTGCAGTTCGCTAAAACTGATTGCACGATATGAGATACGTATTGTTCTTGCACTTCTAAGTTTTCTTCAAATTCAACAAAAGCCATTTCCGGCTCGATCATCCAGAACTCGATTAAGTGACGGCGAGTTTTCGACTTTTCTGCACGGAATGTTGGACCAAATGAGAATACTTTCCCTAAAGCCATCGCAGCCGCTTCCATATAAAGCTGACCTGATTGAGAAAGGTAGGCATCTTCATCAAAGTATTTTGTAGCGAACAGCTCCGAAGTACCTTCAGGCGCTGAACCAGTTAAAATAGGTGGATCCATTTTTGTGAAGCCATTGACATTGAAAAACTCATACGTCGCACGAATAATTTCGTTGCGGACTTTCATCACAGCATGTTGCTTACGAGAACGTAACCATAAATGACGGTTATCCATAAGGAATTCTGTACCATGCTCTTTTGGTGTAATCGGGAAATCTTGTGCCGCATGAATTACTTCAATACCTGTTACTGAAAGCTCGCAGCCAAAGCTTGAGCGTTCGTCTGCTTTTACTTCACCTGTAATGTACATAGAAGTTTCTTGTGTCATACCTTTGGCAATTGCTAAAATTTCTTCGCCTACCTCTTCTTTGACAACAACGCCTTGTACAAAGCCCGAACCATCACGAAGTTGTAAGAAGGCAATTTTACCACTTGAACGTTTGTTAGATAACCAAGCACCTAACTTTACAGTTTCTCCGATATGCTTTGGCATATCTTGAATCATAATTTTTTTCATATAGGTCCTCCGTAGTCGTTTAGAAGGATCAGTCTTGCCATTTTGATTTTACAAAAGTATCAATACGACGGACTGCTTCTTCTAATAATTCTAAAGATGTAGCATAAGATAATCGCATTGTAGTAGGTGTACCGAAACCAGAGCCAGGAATCACTGCTACGTTTGCTTCTGTTAAAATGTCTGCTGCAAATGCATCTACTGAATCATAACCAGTTTTCTCCATAGCTTCTGCTACGTCTGGTAATAAGTAAAATGCACCTTGTGGTTTTAACACTTTAAAACCAGGAATTGCACTAACTTGTGGATAAATTTTTTCAAGACGAGATTCAAATGCTTGGCGCATTTCTTCTACAGTTTCTTGAGACCCATTATATGCTTCCACAGTTGCATATTGTGCCGTTGTTGTTGCATTTGAAGTAGAATGTGATGCAAGGTCAGTCATTGGTTTAATAATTTCTGCATCCCCAGCAGCATATCCGATACGCCAGCCTGTCATAGAGTGAGATTTTGCTACACCGTTTACTACAATTGTACGTGCTTTCACTGCGTCAGAAATTTGCGCAATCGAAAAATGCTCAATACCATTGTATACAAGCTTCTCGTAAATTTCATCTGACACGATTAAAATATCTTTTTCTTCTGCAACAGCTGCTATTTCTGCTAACTCTTCACGAGAATATATCATACCTGATGGGTTACTTGGTGAGTTGATGATGACAGCTTTTGTTTTATCCGTCACAGCAGCGCGTAATTGGTCAGCAGTAATTTTGTAGCCCTGTTCACGTGTTCCTTCAACATAAACTGGTACACCGCCTGCTAATTTCACTTGCTCTGGATATGATACCCAATATGGGATTGGGATGATGACTTCATCGCCCTCATTTAAAATTACTTGGAATAACGTATAAAGAATGTGTTTTGCACCAATACCTACGATAACTTCATTTGGTTTATATGTAAGGCTATTATCGCGTTGTAGTTTGTCGATGATTGCTTTTTTAAGTACTGGAAGACCGCCAGCAGGAGTGTATTTTGTTTGGCCTTTTTCCATAGACTCAATAGCTGCGTCTAAAATGTTACGTGGTGTGTTAAAATCTGGTTCACCAGCTCCTAAGCCGATTACGTCAATGCCTTGTTCCTTTAATTCTTTAGCCTTTGCAGTAATGGCTAAAGTTGAAGATGGTGTTAAAGTCTTTACACGGTTAGCTAATAAATTTTTCATACGGAATCTACTCCTCTTATAAGTTCTTAATGCGTTGCCACCAATCGCCGTCCTTAAACAATATATAGACATAGTTGAGCTTGTCTTTATCGTTTAAGTACGCCACTTCCCACACGGCGCCAGGCTCTTCATAGCCTAATTTCATGTGTAGAACTTTTTGTACATTTCCTTCATTTTTCAAAATCGATAATGCTTCCTTTTCCGTAATACCATCTTTTATAAACACTTCCTTAATCGAATCCTCTTCTAGATTCGATGGAACAAAGACAGCCTTTTTATCACCATATTCGTCTACCCCGAAAACAGTGACATACGAATTTTTACCATTGTAAGTATAAGACTCCGAGACAATTGCGAGGGCTTTGGCATCGAGTGCCAACTGTTCAGCCTGTTCTTCAATTGAACGGAAAGGAGCCTCAGCCTTCCAGAGTACTAAAACAGCAATGACAAGTGACAAAGAAACGGTAAAAACAGAAATGAAAATCAACCAGTTTTTCATATATTCACCTGATCTTCTAAACCGAGCACTGCACCGAACAAATATGCTCGATCTTTTTGAGTGTCAATAACTGATAATAGTCCAAATTTGCTTTTCATTTTTGCCAACCTGCTTTCTTTCCTCATACCACAACATTATACACCAAATTAGCGTTGTCGTGTTTCCTAATTTTATATATTGTACGTTGATATACCAACGTTTTCAAATGATTCGAGCTACTATTTTTGTTTTTTTCTATTCTTCAAAAAATGATAGCCTTTTCATCACAAACTTTCTTGTATTAATGTTCTTAATTTAAAAGATTCCAGGTGTATCGATTAACCAATTTCTGCCATTACTATTATAGTGGTAGGTCGATTTCCGGTGGACGTCTGATGAGCCGCTTCGGGGCAACAGATGTTTTTTGTAGCGAAAGCGCAGCGTCAGCTACAGGAAGTTGGTCACAAAGGCGTTGTCACAGGATGTGACGTTTTTAGCCTTTGTTCCCCTGTTTCGCTCGCACCAGGGTCTCACCTAAGACGCTAATCCCCCAGGAAGCTGTGCTCTGTAGCGAAAGGCGAATGCCTTCAGCTACAGAGCACAGCCTCCACTCCAATCTAATCCGAAAGCCCGCTACTATTTAATAAGCTCTTAAAAAAAATGCTTACATCCATTGATAGAAACTTGTCTCCCTTTATAACTAGTAGTTTCTAGACACTTTCCCTCTGATTACACGGGTGCTGGAGCAGAGAGCAACTACTACTTTTTTGTAGATAGATATTTATGTTACCGATTTGCTCATTATGAGTATTGGCTATAAAATGGCCGATTCCCCTACAAAAAAACAATCTAATTATCCTCCTAATCCCCACACCCAAATAAATTCGTCATTCGCCCAGTTCCATTATTGTTTTCGCCCATATGATTAAAGTGTACAAAAGAAAACGTTAATGAATAAAAAAGGAAGTGAGTTTTTTGAATAAAGATGTAAATCCATCTGACCCAAATACTATTCCTAAATTTGTGGATCAACTAAAAAAGCCATCTGTGGCTAGACCTCGCAGTAATTCCTACTACCCTAAAAACAGTTATTATGAGTTGCAAATGAAAGAAGCAAAGCACCGTTTCCATAAATATTTCCAAATGTCTACCATTTGGGGATATGACGGGCTATATCCTGGACCTACAATCGAGGCGGAAAAAGACCAAACAACTTATGTTAAATATAATAACAGATTACCGACAAAACATTTTCTCCCCGTAGATTTCACGCTCCACAGCGTCAATGATTCACAAGAAGTAAGAACAGTTGTCCACTTACACGGCGCAAATGTTGACTGGGAAAGCGATGGTAACCCCGAGGCATGGTACAGTAGAGATTATATCCATACAGGACCAAAATTCAAAAGAGAAGTACATGAATATACAAATCATCAGCCTGGCACAACGATGTGGTACCATGACCACACAATGGGTATTACTAGGCTGAATGTTTATGCGGGACTTGCAGGTTTTTACCTTCTTCGCGATTCGCTCGAAGAACGACTTCAACTTCCATGCGGACCCTATGAAATTCCGCTAATGATTCAGGATCGTTCCTTTAATGAGGACGGCTCTATTTTTTATCCAGATGCACCGCCTTTCCCAGTTTCAGTTCACCCATCTATCACACCCGGATTTGTTGGCAATACAATCACCGTGAATGGAAAAGTCTGGCCCTATTTAAGTGTTGAGCCTAGGAAATATCGCTTCCGTATATTGAATGCATCTAATAGAAGGGGCTATGTACTAAGTCTTTCAAATGGGCAACCACTCATTCAACTTGGCACAGATGGAGGATTTCTAACAGAACCGGTTACGATTGATTCAGTTGAGTTACTACCGGCGGAAAGAACAGACATTATCATTGATTTTTCAAACTTTGAATGTCAGGAAATCACATTATTAAATACAGATACAGAGTTTCCTAACGAGCATACAAATGTCATTATGCAAATTAGGGTTGACCTTTCCTTAAGAGAAGAAGATACAAGCCAAATCCCAGAGCGTATGGCTGAATCAATGGATCTTCATGAGCACCATGCACATATTAAACGAGACTTGCCATTAAGTGCAACAACAGATGATTTCGGTAGACCAATGCTACTCTTGGATAATCGGATGTACCATGAACCTACTACGGAAAAACCCTCCATTGATAGCATTGAAGTTTGGAATATAATCAATACGACCCCCTTCGCGCACCCTATCCATGTACACTTAATCCAGTTTAAAATACTTGAACGCCGCCCATTCAACGTTGAACTCTTTCAAAGTGAAGGAAGACTTGAATTTACTGGTGAACCTGAGGCACCTCGTGATTATGAGCGCGGCTGGAAAGATACCGTAAAAACAGACGCTGGTATGGTCACAAAAATTATCATGCATTGGAAAGAACATACAGGCCATTACATGTGGCATTGTCATTTCCTTGAGCACGAAGACCACGACATGATGCGGCCAATACTTGTCATCAAAGATGTTCATCCCGTTCAGCAACCACATGCAGATCTAGAACATGCCACTGTTACACCTTTGGTCACAGCCGCTTCACTCCATACTCCACCACAAACAATCGTTCTACCTGCCGAACAAGAAAAGCCACTCAGCATTCCTGTAAACACAGACAAAACAGACGAAAAGTTCACAGATAACAACAAGTCAAAACTTTCGAAGTATCTACAAAATCAATCAATAAATCAACGGAATTACACATCGAAAAAGCGTAAGAAACGACAATAACAAAGACAACGGACCTCTCATTTTCAAAGGTCCGTTGTCTTATTTGTTGAAAATATAATGACATACTATCAAACTTAATTTGCATCAATTTGCTTACTTTTTGAAGGCACAAAAAATGTAATAGCAAGTGCGATCATTGCCAATATTGTCATGAAATGATAAGCATCGCCGGAACCTAAAATGGAGGAAAGTGAACGAATCATATCCTCACTAGCTCCTGCATTCTCCTGTATTAAAGAAGAGGCATGATGTGTAGATTGTGCCGTATAAATCGTAATGACTACTGCCGTCCCAATTGCACCAGCTAGTTGACGAACTGTATTATTGATTGCTGAGCCATGCATTCCAAGTTCTTTAGGTAACGCATTCAGCCCTGCTGTATTCAATGGCATTGTAATAAAGCTTAAACCGATACGAAGGAAAATCGTACGTATCATTATATACAAATAAGTTGTAGATTCTGTTAAATCCGTTACAGCCCACATAGAGGGGATGATAAACAGTAAACCAACAATAAATAAAGGCTTTGCACCAAATCGGTCATATAATTTACCGGTAACGGGTGACATAAAGGCATTCACAAGTGCCCCTGGTAATAATAACAGTCCTGCATCAAATGCTGTAAATCCTCGACCATTTTGCAAATAAATCGGCAGTAAAATCATATCCGCATACATCATTATCGTTATTATCACGTTTAAGAGCGTAGTAATTGCGAACACATTATTTTTAAAGACAGATAAATTTAACAGTGGCTCCTCTGATTTGAATTGGCGAATACAGAAAATAACTGTAATCATTAAACCAATTGCTAATGAAAGCACAACAACGACATCATCCCAGCCTTTACTACCAGCATTACTAAAGCCATATAAAATCAAACCAAACCCAATCGTAGACAAAATAATACTGAGCACATCAAGTTTTGCTTTAGATGTTTCAGATACATTTACTAAATACTTCAATGCCAGTAAAATAACGATTACGACAAGTACAGATAATCCAATAAATAACCAACGCCAAGAATGATATTCTATGACAAAACCTGATAACGTCGGTGCAATGGCCGGCGCAAAAATAATCGCTAATCCTAAGAGCCCCATAGCACTACCACGTTTTTCTGCTGGGAAAATAACCAACACGACACCCATCATTAGCGGCATAATAATTCCAGCACCTGCAGCCTGAATCATACGTCCAGCTAAAAGTACCCCAAAGTTTGGCGCGGATGCACAGATGATAGAGCCAAATAACAAAAACAGCATTGCGCTGATAAATAATTGACGCGTTGTAAAACGTTTCATTAAATACGCAGTAGTCGGCACTAAAACCCCATTAACAAGCATAAAGCCGGTTGCAAGCCATTGTACGGTTGGCGCTGTTACATTAAAGACTTCCATCAGGCTACTTAAGGCCACATTTAATAATGTTTGATTCATTGTCGATAAAAAACAACCTAAAATTAATACCGTTATCAATATTCCTTTATTGATTTCTGTATTTGTTTTTTGCATATATGAAATCCTTTCTTCATTGCTTCATCAACACATAGTCGATAAAATAAATGATAACAGCATAATTATAGGTTGCATATTTACAATATTTACGAAACTGTCGACTAAACAACGAATTAGGAATTACTGTTGATAAAATCAAAAATAATAGATGAAGAGGGATAAAATGTCTAACCATAAAAAACAGGATCCTCGTGCATTACGTTCTAAAAAGATGTTGAAGAATGCGCTATTTTCGTTACTTGCTGAAAATCAGGAGATTTCTCAACTAACAGTGCAAAAAATTACGAGTCGTGCTGAGCTTAATCGTGCTACGTTTTATTTACACTATGACGATATTAATGATTTATTACGTAAAATAGTTCAAGAAATCTTCTACGAACTGTCGTTGAAAGTTGAACCATTACTTCACGTGAAGAACATGGACAATCATGATCACTTGACGGCATTTTTAGATTACATTTATGAATACCGAAAAATTTTCGCTGTATTGATTGAGCAGACAGCGTTCAAAGACAGCTTATTTAAACTAATAAAAAATATGGTACAAATGAGACGACAAGAGAGAAACATTACGGAGACGGAAAATACTGTTGCTATTGAAATTATTGCCGCATCACTTTTAGGTATTATTACTTGGTGGATTAAAGATGGTATTCAATATAGTTCCGAATATATTGCAAAGCAAATTACCTCCATGTACAAAAAGAATCCGCTATAGGGAGATTACAGCAATAAATCGAAAATAGTATGTTGAGTCACATCATACTTCGCTATCAGCATTTTTCCATATCCTATGCGTCACTATAGTCATTAACACCATCGCCAAGCTTATAAATAGAATCGGAAGGTAAATTTGCATGCTAAAGGTTTCAAAAACAACGCCATAAATAACTTGACCGATTGGCACCATACATTGTGAAATAGCCATAATAATTGCCATGACCTTTCCTAAATTTTCATTTGGCGTCTTCTTTTGCACGATCGTAATGACAAAAATTGAAATAATCGTCACGTCCATTGCGATCAAAAGTGCACATAGTATAAATAGCGTAAATGATGGATAGTATCCCATCTCAAGTACAAAAGGCATAATCGACAAAGCCATTGGTGCAAGCAATAAAGCAACGACTAAAACCCATAGATACATCGTCTTAACATGTAACTTTTTCGCAAAAAAGCCCATACATAATGCGCCCAAAATCGTGGCAAAATCAATTAACCCCATTCCTATGCCATACATAGTATCACTACTATCCATTGTGACGCGTAAAATGATGGGCGCCCCCACCACAAATAACGGGGTAAGAATCAAATTCAACAACGCAGCCAACATCATACATTTAAGAATAAAAGAATCTTTTACAACGAATGTAAAACCGATTTTCAAGTCGCTCAAAATGGTCGGTACAATATGACCGTGCTGTTCTCTTTTCACAAATGGAATCTTCATAAACATCTCAACGATCGCTGATAAGAAAAAAAAGATACAACTGATTACAACAAGCATTTCTAAGCCCACTAGACCATATAAAACTCCCCCTAATACAGGTGCCGCCACATTCGACAAGGCTTGAATACCATTGACGATCCCATTCGCCTGTTCCAGTCGATTCTCTTGAACGAGCTGCGGTATACTCGCCATAACTGCAGGTGCATACATGGCGCTAATCAACGCCAGTAGTGTCATCACAATGCCTATGATAAAAACCGAATCATTCCCCACTGATAACAATAGAAAAAAACAAAAAACTATAAAACTACTTATAAAATCAAATATCACCATTAAATTACGGCGATTAAACCGATCCGCAATGGCCCCACCAAGTGGTGACAGTAAAAATGGAAGACTTGAAATCGCAAACAAAATAGCAAAAAGATCAGCACGCCCCGTAATATCTAAAACATAAAGTGCGAGTGCAAATCGTAAGAGGGCAGAACCTAAAATAGAAACCATTTGTCCAATTACCATCAAGTTGAAATCTTTAGAGAAAGGTTTAAGACCGATATTATCTTGCATCACATATGCACCTACCATTCAATTTTTATAGACCGAGCGTCCGTCATCATAAATCAAAAAAATTTGAAACAGGCATATACGAACATAGTCGTTCTATCCCCCATTTATTCAACGTCTTATAGCTGTGCAAAAAACATCTCCTATAGCCCTTTTTAGTACCAAGAGCAGTCTCTATTATGGTAATAAATACCTCAACCTTTTGCAATGCTTCTTGTGGTTTCCATTGAAACAGACCTTCATCAAAAATAACCTCTACTGAGGCAAGGAGAAACGCCACTGTTTCATTTCGATATGACGTCATATAAATATTTTCTTAGATTCCTTGCCGAATAACCTCCGTTAAAATAGATAGTACTAAACTTTTCTGAAGAATTTCTGCATTATTCAGTTTATGAAACTGCTTATTTATTTTTACTTTTTGCTCCAAGCTTTTTAGTGGTCATTTAAAATTTAGTAAACCGCAAGTTTCTAGAGTGAACCATAAAAAACAAGTGGTAGTCAGCTCTCCTTTACTACCACTTGTGAATGTTCTTCCATTCATATTTTTAATAGACAACCTTTTTAAAGTACTGATAGACTTTTTCTAGTTTTTTCGTATGTCCCCCTTTTAAACTCTCCATATTGCCGAATTCAAAAAACTTCACTTTTTTTATGCCAACAAAATTGAAAACTGCTTTTCTCATCAATATTTTATGTGCATTATTCAACCATAGAAGTGGATACTTTGTTGGTCCCTTCATCGTCGATACACAAACAACAGATTTTCCCGCTAAAAGTCCATCTGGAAACAGCCCTTTTTTATCCCTATAAGCAAAATTTGCAGCAAACAATTGATCGATATATCCCATTAGCATTGCAGGGGGTCTGCCCCACCAGATTGGATAGACAAAAACAATCTTATCTGCCCAGGTAATTTGTTCTCTGTATTTCTCAAGTTGTGGATCACGATACATATCCCGTCTACGCTTATGCTCGTTAAATTCTAATAGTGGATTAAATTTTTCTGCATACAAATCTACAACTTGTATTTCCTTTATGTATGGATTTTCTTCACACCCCTTGATAACTTCCTGTAAAAAAGCATAATTTAAACTTTTGTGATTTGGATGCGTGTAAATAATTAACGTTTTCATGACATCCCCCATTACTTATCATTTGATAAGTAAATAATAACCCCTCTTCAATTAGTTGTCAATTGATAATTGTTTTATGATAAGTTTTTTGTTATCTTGTCAGTAAGAGGTGAAATTTATGGACAAGAAAGCCCTATTTAATAAATTCGTATCGTTTACTGCATCCGTTCATCACGTAACACATGATTTAACACAAAACATAAAAACAGATGACATTACATCCGTTCAATATAAAATTCTTGAAAATATCAAAGTCAGTCAACCTGTAACGCCAACCGAAATTAGTGAATGTATGCATATGTCTATGCCTAATACGAGCAGGGAATTAAAGAAATTATATGAAAAAAATTTAATAGAAAAGATAACTGATCAAGAAGACCGCCGAAAACAATATATTCGTCTTGCAAAAGATGGAGAGATCATGATGGACGAAGCGTTTGCCACAATCGAGCTTCGTTTCCAGCAACTACTACAAAATATTTCGAAAGAAGATTTAGCTGAAATCGACCAGGCAATAGACGTTTTGCAAAGAAAGGTATTCAATCCGTAAGGTCGGCAAACAGATATTATAGAGCGGTCCCCTGCACTATAAATCACTTCAGGCATTATCGGAGCATTCCTTCGCATTTCCCTCTTTTAACGACGTTCCATATTCAGTCTGTCACCCATTTCTACCTTCTTTAATAGCCTAGTACTGTATGGAAGGTGGAGGTTCTAGTGAGTAAAGTTTTTGAAAAGATTTGGTTAGACGAGCAAGTAAACACCCTACCCTCATGGCAACAAAATACTTATCAAGCCTTTGTAGACCTGATTGCAAGTGATGAAAATATATATCCGTGCATTCCTGCACGACAAGGTTTTTTATCAAACCAGCTACGTTTCTGTTTTATCGGAGATCCACGCAAAAAACATTCAGCGAAAGAACTCGCTGATTGTATTAGGGAGTATGGGGAAATTGCACGGTATGCAGGGAAATATACGTCACTTGCAGTTTTCTTTGAAACGCCTAAGGAGGTGCTTGAAGGCTTTGATATAGAGGATTACAGGAGCTTATTTTGGAACACCTTAAACAGATTGTCTGCTTTAGATGACAGTAATTGGCCAGGAGATATTCCTACCGATCCATCACATCATGCGTGGGAATTTTGTTTTGATGGGGAACCTTATTTTGTTTTTTGTGCGACCCCTGCGCATACACGACGAAAAAGTCGTTATTTCCCATCACTGTTACTGGCATTTCAGCCGCGTTTTGTGTTTACGGAAATTAACGACTCTACTGTATATGGTCGGAAATTGAAAATGCTGATACGTCAGCGTATTTGTGACTATGACGGGATTCCAGGTCATCCCGATTTGAAATGGTATGGGCAAGAAGACAATCATGAGTGGAAGCAGTATTTTCTAAGTGATGATGACCACAGCGCCCCCAAGTGCCCCTTTCTAAGAATGCAACAACTTTCCCTTCCTCACCTTAAGAAAAGTAGCGACTCCTATCAAAACAATGAAAAATAGACTTACATAAAACCCTATTCTACTAATTTTTTCTCCTAATGTTCCCGAGACAGTTATAATAATTAGCAGCATCCCAACAATCGTTTTCACTCGATCCAATTTGGAAACTTTCATCAGTTTCATGTACGTCACTAAAATAAAAAACCAATTATAAATTAACATCAGTCCTGCTGCCGTTACCATGTATTCGAATATTTTCTCTGGTATTAAGAAGCCAATTAGTATAGTAATAACTAATCCACCTGCTATAAAAAGAATGCCAGATAGTGGTACTTTCATTTTCCCTCTTTTGGCTAAAAAAGCTGGGGCATCATGGTCTTCTGCAAGTGAAGTTAATATCGTCAGCACACCATACAACGAGGCAACCATGGTCGAGAAGCCTGCAATAATGAGAATGCCATTGAAGATATCTGTCACAAAAGGAAGCTGAAATTTTTCAAGTGCTGTAATAAATGGACTCTCTTCTAT
This sequence comes from Lysinibacillus sp. NPDC096418, assembly GCF_044762775.1. Taxonomy (NCBI): domain Bacteria; kingdom Bacillati; phylum Bacillota; class Bacilli; order Caryophanales; family Bacillaceae; genus Lysinibacillus; species Lysinibacillus sp. NPDC096418. The sequence goes on along the minus strand of NZ_JBIWEY010000019.1, from coordinate 10,799 downwards.
TTTTAAGTTCTTCCATGAAACGAGCGCCAAAGCAAGACCAATCGAGACAACATAAATAATGGTCAGTCCAACTATCATTACCTTCCCTGCTTTGGGTGCTTGCTTTGGATTTTTTAATTCGATCACTAATAAACCCATGACCTCAATGCCGCCGAACGCGTAAAATGCATAGAGGAGCGCCAACCATATTCCCCGATAGCCTTCGGAAAAGAAGTTTTTATAGGTATCCACCAGTGAATGAACGTCACTGGATTGCCCATTTAGCCCCTTAACTATTATAACTACAGCAACAACGATGAACATGACTATAGCAGCCATCTTCATGACACCAAAAATATTTTGAAATTTTCCAAACCCTTTGCTACCTGTAAGAATAACAAGCAACCCTAGCACAGCAAAAATCGATGTCCCGATCCATAAGGGGAGCGCAGGAAACCAAAACTGTGTGAATATCCCCAATGCCATAAGCTGACTACCCATAATTAACATTTCCGAAATTAAATAGACCCAGCCATTACTAAATCCTGCCCAATCACCAAACGCATTTTTTGCATAAGAACGAAAAGACCCTTTATCAGGATTATCAACCGACATCTTCACAAGTGCATCATAGACGATGTATGTGCCGATTGCAGCTAATAGAAAAACAATTAATACAGCAGGTCCACTTTTCTTAATAGCTATACTGGATCCAAGAAAAAATCCCGTTCCGATTGTACATCCTACTCCGAGAAGGGAAAGCTGCCACCACCGCATCCGACCTTTGTTTATTTTTGACTCCATTCCCTATTTCCGCCTTAGTGGTAAGGTCATACAGCGGATGCCCCCACCAGCTTTCTCTAGCTCGCTTACTTCAATTTCTATAAGTTTTTTCTTTTGCAATAATGGATGTTTTTTAAAGATTTGCCTCATTGTTTTCTTGCTAATCAATAATGTCTCTGGATCTAGATTGAGGAAGTTAATGTCAGGAATCGTATTATATTTTTCTAGCCAATAGGCCTCAAAGCCATGTCGATTTAGAAATTGTTCGGTCATTTCAAATCGAGCGCCAGTCTCCGTCAATACATGCACCGGAAAATAACGCATGAAGCTCTTAGCAATCACTAAATTCTCATTTGCTACATTACAATTCATATCCAAATGTAATGTATCTGAGCTCCTTGGTAAATCAATGATGCCTATTTCCGAAAAACCAGCTTTAAAGATTTTCCCCTTCATTTTTCCCACGCCCTCGATGCTCGTACGAGTGCCTATATTGATGAACACAGCATCTTTATTCAAAATTATAACATCTCCGAACTCTAGCGCTTCCCCACTATTCTTGTCATTTCTAATAAAGCTTTCAGGGAACCACTTTTCCATCTGTAGATGAGCATGAACATACTCCGGACGTCTGAGCGAAATCCCCGCTTCTCCTGGTAAAATAATATTACCAAATACACAAGCCAGATCACGTACAAAAAATCGGTTAATCAGCTGTTCACTCAATTTTTTGATATCTGGTGCTAGCTCTTTTGAGTAGTCAATCACCTTCACCCCAGCATCTTCTAATGCCCCTTTAAATTCCATGAAATTCTCCAAAGCTTTTACATGATGTACCGGCGCACTCCACTGCACATTCTCGGCAGTCTTTAAATCCGGGACGTCCAACTTCGATGGTGCACAAAGCATAACTACCTTAAGCTCCCCATATTCTGACCAACAATTTGGTTGAAATGACAACATAATCTATTCTCCCCTTTTTTAGTTCCTATTCATTGTTAGCCTTACCATCAGCAATAGGATTATGCAAAAAGCATGAACATTTCCATGCCTATCTATTTACACAAAATAATTTTGAATTATAAAATTCCAGGTGATAGGGAGAGGTTTTACATGGGGCGTTTAGCTGGAAAAGCAGCAATTATTACAGGTGGAGCACGCGGTATGGGTGAATCACACGTGCGTAAATTTATCTCAGAAGGTGCAAAAGTAGTACTTACAGATTTAAATGAAGAAGCCGGAACAACATTAGCGCAAGAACTTGGCGAAAATGCAAAATTCATCAAACAAGATGTTTCTAGCGAAGCAGATTGGGCAAACATTGTTGCTGAAACTGAAAACGCTTTTGGTCCAGTCAATATTTTAGTATACAACGCTGGTATTAGTATCGCCTCTTCTATCGCACAAATGACAGTAGAGCAATATCGAAAAATCGTTGACATCAACCAAGTGTCCGTATTCCTAGGCATGAAAGCAATTTTACCTTCTATGCAAAAAACAGAAAGTGGTTCAATTGTGAACATTTCTTCAATGAACGGATTAGTAGCTGGTGCTATTGGTTACACGGATACAAAATTTGCTGTACGTGGTATGACCAAGGCTGCTGTAATAGAATTTGCTCATTACGGCATTCGTGTCAACTCTATACATCCAGGTATTATCGAAACGCCAATGGTTACAGAAAGTGATGCAATTGACCAAATTCGAGCACTAGCTAACCATGTTCCTTTAAAACGCCTAGCACAATCGGAAGAAGTATCCAACCTAGTATTATTCCTAGCATCAGACGAATCAAGCTATTCCACTGGCTCAGAATTTGTAATTGATGGCGGCTTAACTGCACAATAGTGAACTCCTCCCTTTTCAATACAACTGCATATTGTTTCTCATAAATTTATAAAAACAATTAAATGTATAAAAGCCCAGCAATATATAGTTTTGACTTATATATTGCTGGGCTATTTAGTTTGTCTGAATTTTATCTAAAATAATAAATTATTCCTCGACATATAACTATCTAATCTTTACCTAATCACTATATCTATTAAAAAATACTAGATAAATATGATTGAACAGAGTTAGGTAAAATCTGATAGAATAATCCTTTATATTTAATATCAAGTAAACCGGCAATAATAATGAGTACCATAATTATTGCTATCATCGGTTTCTTATTCTTCTTTGAAAACCACTTCAATTCGTTCGCCTCCACTAAAAATTAATACGATCGTTCACATTTTCATTATATAACGATAAAGACTACATTTATATAATTATTGAAGGCAATTACTATTCTCTTAGTAAACATTAGATGTGTTATTGAAACACTTTATCCAACTCTATTGGAGAACCGATACGGGCTAAATGATATTTATCGGTAAAATGATTTGTCACGCATATTAGAAATGTTACATAAATTAAAACCATACTGTACAAAATGTTTTTACACCAATTGAAGATTTTTAATCTCCCCTTTTTAACAACAATTTCAAAAAGAAAGGAATGGCTATGGTGAATTTTAAATCTTTTCGTGGGATTGTTACGCAGATAAATGATTTTATGACTGGGCAAAATGGAGAAGGAGAAGGTTGTTACAAGCTAATGACTATAGAAGATGGACGTGGCGGCATCGTTAATTTTGTCATCTCCCCTTCTACTTACTTCGTAAATCATGAAATCGTGACGGTAGGAAATCACATTACAGGATATTACGACGGAGATGCACCAGTACCTTTAATATACCCGCCACAATATCGCGCGCTAATCGTTGTTAAGGAAAACAACTATCAACAAGTAAAAGTAGACTTTTTCAATGGCCAATTGGTGAGTAGTGATGGCCAACTAAAATTAAATCTCTCTCCCTACACCCCTATCTTTCTAACGAATGGGCAACCCTTTTCAAAAAATCCTGCAAATCGAAGCCTCATTGTGATTTACGGACCTACGACAAGAAGTATACCTGCCCAAACCACACCTTATAAAATTATTGTTTGGTGCTAAATTTATAACTAGAGAAATGTCTTACTTACATTGTTGCCACAACTTCTGTCTTAAGCCTTTCCTGACTAGTTACTATTTGAAGGAAACACCAGTTTAAATTTTTTACTGGTATAAGCACTTTTTATAATTAACTAGAACTATAATTACAGCGACTATTACATATAATAGTGCAGTAATTGTAAGCGTATTAAGGATATCTCCAACTTGAATCCCCATATAATAATTGAAAAATTGATGAATTATAATAGGAATCATAAGATTATGATTTAAGTTGTAAAATGCGGTAATGATGATTGAAATAGCAACAATAGCACTCAAAAAACAAATGATATATTGTACCAATAGTAATCCTGAATACCCCGACAGCAGCCATAACGGTGTATGCCAGAAACCCCAAGCCATTCCAACAATTATAGCTGCTTTTAATGGACTGAATCTTTTCTGTAACTCATTTAACACAAATCCCCTCCACCCTAATTCCTCCCCAAGTGGACCAAGAATTAAATTGTAGCCAAATAAAATAAGAAAAGAAGTCGTTAATTGTTCGGATATAGGTATATTCCACACTTTGTTTGTAATGAAGAGACTAACAACTAAGATCAAAAATTGAACTAAAACAACACTTATTATTGTGGATATTCTGATCTTTTCACTGAATTGACTTTTGATAAAGTTCCATAGATTCCCTTGAGGGTAGATTTTATAGAACATTATTACAAAGACAAATGTAGCCGACCATGATGCTAACACTTTTAATATGCCTACTACATGCTGAGACTTAAATAAAAACATCGACAGCACTGTGACAAGAAGAAACACAAAGAACATACAATACGTCCATAAAATATACTTTTTGATTACTCCATTCAAACTTAACACCCTCCTACATATAAAAAACCAACAGAACAGTTTGCACTCGTTCCATTGGTTTTAAAGTTAAACTATGGTGTTACCCCCAGGTCAATAAAATTTTGAATCGTGCAAGCACAATTCAAAGTCTGTGACATCCGCCGGAGGCTTTATCTCCATTCAGCCGGCTTTTGAAGGCTCACGGAAAAAGGTTAAAACAGCGTTCATCTCGTCATAAAGCTAGATGGAGTTTTCTGTACCTGTCGCTATGCTTTCGGTACATGAATACATTTGCTGAATGAAGATAGAAGTATTTTAATCCTCAACTGGAATATATATTTCTAAAAAGGCCCTTTCTTTGTTATCCAGATATGTAATAAGGCGAGTAGTAATAAAAGCAACCCCTTTTATTTTAAGTCCTTGTTCATTTCCCCATTGTAAAGTAGCCTCAATAACTTGATCCGTAATATCATTTTCGCCATTTTGATATCTACCATCCTCGACAATTGTATAAATGCATTTAGCATATGGTAAATAACCCCCACTTTTGGTTTTATGCTTTTCCACAATATACATCTTTGAATCTAGCAACCCATTTTCGTCAATCGTAAATTCCCTCATAATTTTGCTTAAAATATCGTCCTTCATCATATCCATGCTTTTCAATATAGTCGGATACTCCATAAAGGAGAAAAAGTCCGAAAACTCGCCAATTACTTGAAAGCTTGGAAGTTCCCTGATGGAATATCGATTTAAGTGTTCTTTTAATTCCTGACAAAATTCTTTTGTTTCTTGTATTTTTTGAAGCATATAATTATTATTTCGTATGGTCTCTTCTAATTGCTCAGCCTTACTTTCTAATAACGATTCCAATTCTTCTATTGCGATTCCTTCTTGTAATTTTCGAACTTCTTTCATCGACAAATTTCTCTTTTTATAAAAATCTGCAACTAATAATGCATAGATGTCAAAATCATTATATTTGCGATAATTATTTGTTTCATCTTGGTTTGGTTTTACAATTCCCCTTTCCTCATAATATCTCAGCGCATCTCTTGATACACCTAGAATTTCTAATAATTGACTCGTCTTATATGTATTCCTTTCCATTTCATAGTGCCTCCTAGAGCTATATTATAAAATATTAGATATAACGAACACTTCCCAATTTTTATGAACAGCGAATAACTGCATGCTCAATGTCTTTATGCATGATTAAAACATTATTATCATCATCAACTTGATATATAATTTCTTCAGTATTCAAACATTTAAACAGAGATTCTCTCAATTATTCGTTCATATTTTCATGGTTTGCGAATATAACAAATTCATCTTGTCGATTACATCCGGTAACCAAACTTAGTATCAATATACTTACAATTATCCGTTTAAATTCTCCCAAATCACTTTCCTCCTGAAAATACGTTACTGAAACTCACTGACACCATTGAAACTTCAACATAAAGCATTCCAAGAGATAGTAAACGTAGTGGTATCCATAAAAAACATAACCAACGTCTCAACTTTTAATTCCTCCTTTGAGAAAGGACTCTATTTTCAATTTATTACTCTAAATGATCAAATACCATTCAAGTAATTTACACAAAGCAAAATAAAAAGACAGAGTCTGCTCTTTTGATTAAAATGAATACTTTTGCAGATCGTATCTGTATTATGAATGGATCAATTCTTTAGCAATTCGCTCCGGTATGTGAAGGGAACGCTCTGGTCAGTCACCTATTCGCTCCAGTATGCAAAGGGAACGCTTTGGTCAGTCACCTATTCGCTCCAGTATGCAAAGGGAACGCTCTGGTCAGTCACCTATTCGCTCCGGTATGCGAAGGGAACGATCAGATCAGCCACGTTTTCGCTCCGGTATACAAAGGGAACGCTCTGGTCAGTCACCTATTCGCTCCGGTATGCAAAGAGAACGCTCTGGTCAGTCACCTATTCGCTCCAGTATGCGAAGGGAACGATCAGATCAGCCACGTTTTCGCTCCGGTATACAAAGGGAACGCTCTGGTCAGTCACCTATTCGCTCGGGTATACAAAGAGAACACTCTGATCAGGAGTCAAGTGCTGGACTAAGGCTTGGGGACGATTACAAGCTAATGAAAATGACTAGTGTTTTTTCTCGTGGCAGATAATTGAGGTGAATTTGCTCATTATGAATTATTATAAAGATAATTTACAGAGTTTAACAACAACACCCTCGAGCTTCTTGTACATAGCTCGAGGGTATTGCTTCAATTTACTGCTCTTTTATATTGTTCTGTACTTCATGTAATTCATGTCTAATTTGTTCGAGCAGTTCTTTATTTTGCTGCACCATATCCAAATGCTCTCCATGTTGTACTGCATTTGCGAATGAGTTTTCAGCATGAAAAATTTGATCAAATGCATGCTCAACAGCCATCTCCTCTGGATGTTGCTTCGCATGTTTCAACAAACGGTATGCTTTTTGAACAGAGTTTCCAAATAAAGTACTTGGGTGATCCTGTTTCCAACTTGTTTCTGTACGTTTTCCCAACTTTTTCATTCCTCCCTGCCAATAGATAAACGACCTAGACATAGTATTGTAAAAAGTTCAGAGAATATGCACGAATGATTTTTCGAATACTATGTGAACAAAACAACAACTTCACTAAATACCAATACCCTAATTACTCTTGATAACATTAAGTTTACTCGCAAAGCGAACATCCTTTACTCTTGTTTATCTCCCGACAAACTCACATAAATTACCATAAAAATGTCATAAAAAAGCCCCACTTTTTTGCTTTCATTTTTTAAGGTTTTCTCTTAAAATTAGGTGTTGTCAGACGTCCGGTCTCTGTGCTGAATGCGAATAAAACGAAAGCATTGGGGGATTCTAAAGCTGAAATGGAGGAGTTTGTTTTTCTACATGAATTGCTACTTCAGACACTCTTCCATGTCAGTTGAATAGTTTTCAACGCTCATTCGAAAATTCAGGTAGGAGGGTCCATACAGATGACACATACTCAACAAAATCTCAGCCCAAGAAATGCTTTTGCCCGTTTCATGGCAGGTTCAGCAATGCTAGCATACGGTGCAGCACGGATTGCACGTGATCCGGAAAGCAGTGGTGGGCGACTGCTCATTTTGTTAGGTTCCATGAAAGCTGCAGAAGGCGTCACAAAGTTTTGCCCAGTAAAAGCGATGAATTCATCCATTACGAGTAGCAACATGCTTCAACAAATGGCTAGTGGAAACGCTTCTCAAAATGCATCTGCTAGTACTGGAGCTACGTCGAACAGCAACATGCAATCTGGACAGATGAGTGAAAATATTATGCAGATTGTCGAAAATATTATGCAAATGTTTGCTGGAGGAACAGCAGCTCAAAGTGCAATGGCCGGGGCCCAGAGTATGAGCGGTAGTACTGGACAAGCTACTGCAAATAGTAGTTACTCTCAGCAGAGTGGATCTGCTACTCAAACAATTGCAAATATCGCGCAAACTGTTGCACCACAAGTTGGACAAATTTTGAACGATGTGGCAAGTATTGCCGGATCACAAAATATGGCAGAAACAAATAGCAACGGGAATTCTGCTACGAGTAGTACGCCGAATGGAAATGCGAATTCTAAGAATACTGCAAGTAATAATTCAAATAGCAATAATAGCGCGAATACGAATAGCAGCAGTACTCAGTCTTCCTCTTCTAAAAGTAGTGGCAACAACCAGGTAAATTCTTCAAGTAACAACAAAGCAAATACGAATACAACAACCAAGAATAAGGCTTGAAGAAACAATAATAATCAAAACGCGTGTCACCGCTCATTGCGGCGACATGTTTTCTACCAAATGCTATGTATTAAAATACAAACGCAGACAAAGTAAGACGATTGGATTAAACCAATCTAAATTAAATAGTGTGGTGATTTTAATTGGAAAAAGAAGCATTATCGAAAATAGAAGCATTGGCCTTAAAACGATTATTTATCCATCAAAGTAGTTCTTTTAACTATCTATTAAGAGCAATTCTTGCAAGTTTATTCATTGGTTTTGGAGTTATTGTAGCGTTTAAGACGGGGAATTTCTTTTACGCAGAACATTCTCCATTAGCATATCCCGTTGCAGCATTAACATTTGGTGTAGCGATAATCTTGATTTATTATGGCGGTGGCGATTTGTTCACAGGAGACACTTTCTACTATACATATGCTGCCTTACGCAAGCAGATGGCATGGAAAGATGTCGGTAAGCTATGGATGTATAGCTATGTCGGAAATATTATTGGCGCCATTCTATTTGCTCTTTTGATTTATGCGACTGGGCTTTTCAAAGATCCTTCAGTAAATGGCTTTTTAATAAGTGTCGCCGAAGGAAAAACCTTAGTCTCGACGTCTGAATTATTCTTCCGGGGTATTCTTTGTAACTGGCTTGTATGCCTTGCCTTTTTCCTACCTTATGGAGCAAAGGGCGATGGTCCAAAAATGTTTATCATGATGCTACTTGTTTTTTGTTTCTTTATATCTGGTTACGAACATAGTATCGCAAATTTTGTTACCTTTTCTATTTCTATTGCAACTCAACATCCTAATGCTGTTACTGTGAGTGGCATTCTTCACAATATTATTCCTGTTACAATTGGAAATATTATTGGTGGGGCATTATTTATGGCCTTCAAGTATCACTACTTGAACAAACCATTTATGGTAGAAGATGAGGATGAATAAAAAATACTTCATCAGAATTCAATAGCAAAACCCTATAAAACGACAAGCAGGAACATAATTGACATTTATAATATGTTCCTGTTTTTTGTTTTTATTATGAAGATAAATATTTTTATAATAAAGGCTCCGTATTAAGAGAAAAGATGAGTAGATTATGGAAGATGTTCAGTATACAACTTTAAAGAAGCGAGGCTTTCAATACACATCAAGAATTAATAACAGCTCTTAGACAACCTAACCGTTATAAACACTACCACACGTATCAGGAGCTGGTTCATAGAAACAATGATTTTTAAATTGACCAGTAAAAGGTTGACCATACCATGTTGGAGGACAAGGAGCATAGGGATTAAAATACCAAAGGGCATATTTCGCTGGATGTTGTCTCCAATACTCCAAATTCTGTTTTGCTAATCTTTTTTCAGAGGATCTCGCTCTTTGATAAAATAAATTCCCTTTTTGTACAGCTTCAAAAGAAAAATTTCCTCCTTGCACCTGATAAATGACATCTTCAATTGTTCTTACATCTTGAAAGTCTAAACAATTTGCTACAGCACGATTCACAATTACATTGCCAACATATAACATCCCTTGATTCCCTTCACCCACGGCTTCCGCTCTCATCATCCTTGCCATTAAACTAACGTCTGCATCTCGGTATTTAACTCTTGGCATTTTTTCACCTCAAAACATTATATGAAAGAAAAACTACATTGTTGTCATTGTTAATAATATAAAAATGCCTACAGATAAAAATCATGGAATTCTTTTCATACCTTAATTAGCGGATTCCGGATCGACTTTGACCTGCCACACAATTAAATATTCTTTTAGCACGTCATACCCAGCCAGCCTTATTAAATTTTCTATCCACCCTAGTAGGTCTTGTACGCACGTCCGTCAAGTGCTCATAGTTATTGGCTATTTAACGAAGTTGGACGAGCCGAATGGACAAATGACTTGTCAGAGATATACACCGGAAAGAGACCTACTATAACAAGAAGAGATAAACATTGTTTTAGCAGCTTAAACACCACACCCTGCAAATCCATAGATGTAAGAGAGGGAGAAGAAAGGACTAATTTAACAGGTGGTGAGAAAAATGCCCTAAAGCGCTCACTCACATCCTATAGCTGTTAACGAGCTCGAAGTAAAAGTATGCGCTCCACCACTTTTGTTCGAGGGAACAGACCGCGATAAATTTATAGTTTCCTGAGCAATCGAGTAGGAGGGAGTGATTAACTCCCGACCCCTCACACCACCGTACGTACGGTTCCGTATACGGCGGTTCAACTAAGATGCATAACGCAAATTTTCATAACGAACTTGCAGACTTTTCAGCCCTTGGCTTTCCCAATAGGAATTGCCGAGGGTTCTGTCTAGTATCGGGCTTTTGGATATTCTCCAGTAACTTTTACGTGAGTTGCCCCATTCGTAAGCCTTTCCTTTCGAGGCGCCTAACCCTATGAGTTTTCTCACCTT
>NZ_JBIWEY010000018.1:0-85755 GCF_044762775.1 Lysinibacillus sp. NPDC096418 | reverse complement strand
CGTTCTACCCCGGCTACCGTTATCATATATCGATATAAAAAATGGTCAACCAGAAATATTTTCTGGCTGACCTTATAATACGATCGGGCGCGATTGTTGAATATTGAAGGTAACATATCATTAGACTTTTTTATAAAACATTAACTTCTAACGGCTAGATAAGATCCATTTTGATTGATCTTTTTTCAAAATGGATTTTTCTAATTTACCGAAAAATACGGATTTATGAGGTGTTTTTAATCAAGCTCTATTACAAAGCAACATCAAGCCGATTGTGCGCTCAATGAGGTTGCCAAAACAACGTCGTAAAATTCCCCAACTTCGCAAATAAGATTATCGAGTAAAATATAAATTGTGCTAACTATTTAGAGAAAAGATAAATAATAGCATCGGCAGCATTTATCGATTCCATGTCAGAATGAATATTTGTTTTATGAATGAGAGGATAGTAGAAGTTTCAAAGGGAATATGAGGTATCTTCACATAAACTACAGATTGAAAGGTTATAATGTGCTTCGAGGAGGATATATCGATGAACTATCATATTCTTGTAGTAGAAGACGATTTAGAAATTCAAGAATTAATTAAACAGTTTTTGATGACACAAAATTATACAATAGAAATTGCTTCAGATGGGTTAGAGGGAATGAAACGATTTAATACACAACCCTTTGATTTAATTCTCCTTGATGTCATGATGCCAAACCTTAATGGATTTGAAGTTGCCAAAATGATCCGTAGTCAGTCAAACATACCCATTATTATGTTGACTGCTTTAGAAGAAGAACAAGATCAAATGAAAGGCTTTGATATAGGGATTGATGATTATATAACAAAACCCTTTTCATTTCATGTGTTGATCAGACGAGTACAAGCGGTTCTAAGAAGAAGTTGTAATAAAAATAGCGATAATCATTTAAATTTTAATGAACTGAATGTCGATTGTGACGGATATAAAGCTTATGTAAATAAAGTTGAAATACCATTAACAACTAAAGAGTTCGAAATTTTACAACTACTGCTTCATAACGAAAAAAAGGTGCTTACTAGAGAAATTATTGTAGAAAAAATTTGGGGATATGAATATTCAGGAGAAACACGGATGATTGATACACATATTAAAAATTTAAGAAAAAAATTAAATATACCCTATATTAAAACAGTAAAGGGTATTGGATATAAAATCGATGAATAGGATTGTAAACATCATGAAGATGAAACGAATAACCTATAAGCTCTTTATGATCACATCTCTCATATTGTTATCTTTTGCGGTCTTGATTTATTTGACGTTATACTTCTTCCTTCCAACATTTTATGAACAATATAAAACGAATCAACTCCAATCTGGAATAGAGGAAATAATTAGTGAATCTAAAAATTTAACAATACAAAATGCGATACCACTTTTGGATGAGTACACCAAAGAAAATAATGCCATCATTTACTTACAAACTAAAGAAGGAACTATTATTTACTCGCCTTCATTTTTTATTCAGGGGGATACGCAACGACCAAAACTTACTGCAAAAGCAGCGCCAATTCAAAATGCAGAAAGTCATAATAATGCATTTCATGTTACTTTGCCCATTCAATTCCTAGATGAGGATAATTTTATGGTTACTGTACTTGCGACATTACAACCTATTGATGAAGCGACACATGTCTTAGTCCGTTTTCTCCCTTATATAAGTATCATTGTAGTGTGTATCGGGTTAGGAAGTGCCTTTTTATATTCAAGGTTCATTACAAAACCGCTCATCTATATGAATGAAGGTGCGCAAAAGATGGCAAACTTGGATTTTTCCGAAAACATCGTAGTTCGTTCAAATGATGAATTAGAGGAACTATCTAATAGCTTGAATGAGATGTCGAATAACTTGCAACGAACTATGCTCGATTTACAAAAAGCAAATGAGCAATTAAAAGATGATATTGAAAGAGAGAGGAAAATCGAAACAAAACGCCGAGAATTTTTCGTAACAGTTGCACATGAATTAAAAACTCCGCTCACTGTTATGAAAGGATATATAGAAGGGATGATTTATCATATCGGCCCTTATCAAAATCGTGACCTCTATCTAGAAAAAAACCACAACATTATCGAAGGAATGGAACAATTAGTTCGAGAGATTTTGAGTATGTCTAAATTAGAACAAGATACCTTTAAATTGCAATTGGAAGAAGTCAACCTTTTAGAATTATTAGATTCAATAACGAAAGATCTCGTTTTTTTTGCTTCTCAAAAAGATATTCAGATTATAAAACAAATTTCTCCTAATATGAATGTATACACAGATCGTGATTTATTAGAAAAAGCTTTTAAAAACATAATTCATAATGCAGTTACGTATTCACCGCATGGAGAAACAGTATTTATTGAGGTAACTGGGCTTCCAAAAGAAAATCAGATTCAAATAAAAGTAATTAATACAGGTGTAAAAATTAAGGAAGAGGAAATTCAACAATTATTCGAGCCTTTTTATCGAATCGAAAAATCCAGAAATAGGAATACAGGTGGAAGTGGGCTAGGTTTATATATTGTAAAACAAGTTTTTGAATCTCTTTCGATCATCTATGCAATGAAAAATACAGAAGATGGCATACAGTTTGTAGCTACTATACCTAAATGGATAAGGAAATAACTAAAAAGCACATTAAAACATACAAATTGTCTCAGATTTTCTTTGAGACAATTTTTTACTTTTAAATAGAAAAAATTTAGTACCCGCAACTTCAAAAGATAATTGAGTAAGAAATTGGCGGTAATGCTATGAACATCTATACTTCTAAAATGATATAAACCATGTTAAAACAAAATCGCGATTGAGAATTGAGAAAATGGAAGTATTAAGTATAACAAACCCGGATATTTTTTCTGAAAATAACGAGTGATGTTATCGTTAATGAATTGTAGAAAATTGAATTAATGCTGGTACTCAAATCTACTATGGTTTCCTGACAGAGATAAAATTTTTCAGGGAAAATAATCCGGATGCTCCAAAATCTCCAGGTAATCTTCATAGTAACTACAGATAACGCCTATACAATTAAGACTGTAAGACAAAATACTTTAAAGGGAGATTGAAAACTATGAAAAAGAGAAAGAAATTGGCTGCTACTACCTTAGGTGCAGTATTTGCACTTTCAACTTTTGGAGCTGCGTTTGCTACCGAAGTCCCAACCGGAATTATTGGAGGTAGTGAATTTGTGAAGGGGCAAGTTAGTAGACCAGCTAACTTTGATGAGATTTCTAAAGAAAAAATACAAGAAATTTTTAACCAAGTAAAAGCAAGTACATTAACGAAAGAAGAAGCAATAAAACAATTTGATGAAGCTCTTGGAATTAAGGGAGTTAAAAAAGCAGTAAGTAAACCAGCTAACTTAGATAAGATTTCTAAAGAAAAAATACAAGGGATTTTCAACCAATCAGAGGCAGATACATTAACGAAAGGGGAAGCAACAAAACAACTTGATGAAGCTCTTGGAATTAAAGGAGATAAAAAACCAGTAAGTAAGCCAGCGAACTTAGATGAGATTTCTAAAGAAAAAGTACAAGAAATTTTCAACCAATCAGAGGCAGGTACATTAACGAAAGAAGAAACAAAAAAACAACTTGATGAAGCTCTTGGAATTAAGGGAGATAAAAAACTAGTAAGTAAACCAGCCAACGCAGATGAGATTTCTAATGAAAAAGTACAAGATATTTTCAACCAAGTAGAATCAGGTACATTAACGATAGAGGAAGCAATGAAACAACTTGATGAAACTCTTGGAATTATATAAAAATAAAGTGGGTAGTTCTGTAAGCAAACCAGCAATATTTAAAGAAAAGGTATAAGCTATTTAACTAGCACGAATAGGTACACTCTGAAGCAATAAGACATATTGATGAAGATCACAATAGGAAGTAAGAAAAGACAAACTTAAATAAAATACAGTAATATTTATACTTGAGCTTTCTATCCTTGGAACAAGTAAATAAGAGCAACCAGTTAATAAAGAACAAAGATATAACTCAACCCCAGGAAAAAGAAAACCAGAAAGAGATAATGTTAGTTTAGTATAAATGATAAAAACACGCCCTCTATGCTGCAAGGAAAACAGCAAGAGGGCGTGTTTATTTTTTGCGTATTAAAAATTCTTTTTGAAGTACGGTGTTTTTTTCAGCACGATACATACTGGAATCGCGATAAGTAAACCGACAACGTTTTGGATGACGTCCCCTGGAATTGATGCTAGTGGCAAAACCCAGCTATTGAACATAATCGCTTGCCCGATGTAGTATACGGCAATCATCACAGGCATTGAAATGACTGCTCCTAAAATGTTTAATCCAATGTTGTCGCCTCGATAGCCATTAGACCAAGCAATTTTACCTACAATCATACCTTGTAATGCGCGCGCGATTATTGTGGTTGGTGCCCAAATTAACCAACCGGCTACAATATCAAATAAGCCCATCCCGATTGCTCCAACAAGCCCACCTTTTTTGGGTCCAAATAAAATTGCTGCGATGAAAAGCATTGCAGTGCCTAAATGGATGAGCCCCCCTTGCCCGATTGGTAGTTTGATATTGATGAACATTGTTGCCACGAAAACAAGCGCTGCTAAAATGGCTGTAATCACTAAATCAAATGTTTTCGTGCGTGGTTTTGTATAGGTGTGTCTTTGTATACTTTGCATCTGTATCTTCCTCACTACAATGAATTATTAGATAATTTTTACTTTAGCAAAGGACTGACTGTTGTAAAAGTGTCAATTTAATAAAAATGTTAGAGGTCAGTTTATTTTCGAAGTATAATAAAACTCCATCACTCGAATATAAGTTATGTGTATTTTCGTATCTTTCTAATTATGATAGGATGAAGGGAGTATAAGGAGTGTTAGTTAGGTGGAGAGTATGATGAAAAAAGTTGCTGTAATTCAGGATATTTCGTCCTTTGGGAAGTGCTCGTTAACGGCTGCGATACCTGTGCTGTCAGTGATGGGTGTTCAGGCAGTGCCATTGCCAACTGCAATTTTAACGGCACAAACAGGGTATCCGAGCTTTTATTGTGAGGATTTAACGACAAAGATGGACACCTTTGTAGATGAGTGGAGCAAGCTTGGTGCGACCTTTGATGGTATTCATACAGGCTTTGTGACAGGAAAAGAGCAAATCGATAACATTTTTCAGTTTTTAAGCGTGTTTCATTCGAATGAAACGAAGCTACTTGTCGATCCAGTGATGGGGGATATGGGCGAGGTTTATAAAATGTTTACTGGTGAGTTGCTTGATCGTATGAAGGAGTTAGTGAAGCGTGCTGACATTATTACACCAAATGTTACAGAGTGCTGCTTGCTTACAGGTTTGTCGTATGAAAAACTTCAGAGCTATCAAGATAATTCTGATTATTTTCAGGCGCTAGATGAAGCGGGCCATCAGTTACAGCAGGTGACTGGTGCGAATGTCATTATTACCGGTTTGAATCCACCACCAACAGATGCGACCAAGCGCTATGTAGGCAATATGTATATCGATGCAGATCGTTCATTTTATAGTATCCGCGACTATAACGGCGAGAGTTATTCAGGCACAGGTGATTTGTTTGCGTCAGTCATTATGGGTGGCATGATGCGCGGACAGGATTTAGTAGAATCGATGAAGCTGGCAGAGGTGTTTTTAGGCGCTGCGATTGGGGCTACGTCAAAGGATCAAGTTCCGCGTGAGGCAGGCGTAAATTTTGAACAATTTTTGCGAATGTTACTTTAGGGTTTCTTGTAGTCGCAAACTGCGTCTTAAATTCGGGTAAAATAAAAGGCCCCTTTTTTGTTGCACCTCAATTGTTAGATAAACATCTAATAATTGAGGTGTTTTTTTATGTGGAATTTAACAAAGACAAATTTAAAAGATGCACTAGTAATATTGGTAGGAACTATTGAAATAGTTTTGGAACTTAAAGAATGTAAGTACAATCTTGATGAAATTGTAAGTAAAACCATAATTTCATTAAAAATTATGGGGTTTAATGTATACTATATATATCCTGTTAAGTTAAGTAGGAAAGTCTTTTTCTAGGAGATATACGATGAAATTTGATTGTTTAATTGTAGATGATGAGATCGCTTTAGCTGAAACAACTTGTGAATATTTTAATATGTTCGAAGTTAAAACGGCGTATGTAGTAAGTGCAGAGGAGTGTAAGTGTTTTTTGGAAGAACATGAACCATTATTGATTCTTCTAGACATCAATCTAGGTAGTGAATCGGGGTTTGATTTGTGTAAAAAATTGCGTAAAACTACGCAGATTCCGATTCTATTTATTAGTGCTCGATCCAGCGATGACGACGTTCTAATTGCGCTTAACATCGGTGGGGATGATTACATTCAAAAGCCATATACACTAAGTATTTTACTAGCAAAAGTAAAAGCGGTACTTAAAAGATATGGGAGTGGTTCTAGCAACCAGCAAGAAGTTTTAGCGTTTGGTCAAATCCAAATTGATACACAACTTCATCGTGTTCGAGTTAAGGGTATTGATATTCAACTAAAAACGATGGAATTTAAACTTCTCTCGTATTTAGCGAAAAATAAAAATCGTATCATCACAAAAGATGAATTATTTCAAAATGTATGGGGAGATTCCTTTGTAGGGGATGGAACCCTAAATGTACATATTCGACATTTACGCGAGAAAATTGAAGAGAATCCAAAGGACCCGAAATTTATAAAAACAGTGTGGGGAACAGGATATGTGTTAGAGGATACTAAGCAATGAGAATAAAGCTTCTAATGGTTATGTTTTTGGTTATCTTTGCTATAGGCATTACTTTCCCAATCATCATGATTAACACTAAAAATATTTCAGAAGTGAATCTTGTAGCCATTAATGAAGTAGTAAAAATCGTCGAAAAAAATTGGGGACAAATTAATAAAGAAACACTTAACAGCACTGGCTTTAAACAACCATTTTCGATTATAGATAACTTAGAAAACGTAATTTATCAAACATCTGGTACTAAGTTTAACAATATATACGATGCCATCAAAAATAGAGATTCGATTGTAGATGTGATGCAAAATGATGAGGTTGTAGGGAAGATTATTATCCATAATAACGAACGAGAAATAGTGCGAAAAATGAAAAAGGAACTGGTTACATCCTTCTGTTTAATAGTTGGTCTATTAATGATTGTTAGTATTATTTATTTTTACTATATTTACAGAACGTTATTGAAACCTTTTCAGCAGCTTGAACATTTCGCGGCGAATGTTGCTAGAGGTAATTTAGATATTCCTTTAAATATGGATAGGAATAATTATTTTGGCGCATTCACGGAAAGTTTTGATTTATTACGTGAAGAACTCTATGCTGCTCGTCAAAGAGAGTATGAATCCAATCGAAGCAAGAAAGAGCTTGTAGCCACAATAAGTCATGATATTAAGACACCCATTGCTTCTATAAAAGCGGTAAGTGAATTAATGCAGATGCAAATAAAAGATGAAAAGGTCATTAAGCACGTAAATACGATTAATTCTAAAGCAGAGCAAATTAACTTACTTGTTACGGATATGTTTCACGCAACTTTAGAAGAACTACAGCAGTTAAAATTATCAGTAACTGAGGAATCAAGTGAAGTACTCGTTGAAATGATTGAAAATGTCAATTATGATCATCAAATCGACTATGACCCAATTCCACCTTGTATAATTTTAACTGATCCCGTCCGCATGCAGCAGGTAATAGATAATGTTGTTAGTAATTCATATAAGTATGCAGGAACAAATATCTCGATTAAGTCTCAAATTCATCAGGGATATCTTGAGCTACATATTCAAGATTTTGGACAGGGAATTAGCGAAGAGGAATTGCCTCTATTGTTCAATAAATATTATCGAGGTAAAAATGTTGAGGGTAAGAATGGTTCAGGCCTGGGTCTTTATATATCGATGTACTTTATGGAAAATATGCACGGCCAAATTAACTGTTACAACCGAGAGGATGGTTTTACGGTTGTCTTGAAAATAAAGCTTTCTTCTTAATTAAGGAATAATTAAGAATTACACAAAGATTTAATAAGAATTCATTTTGTATGATAAGACTGTAATCTACATTACGGTCTTTTTTATTTGAGTTGAAAATACAAACATGAATTTACTAAAAGGAGAGAAAAATGAGAAATACAATTATTAAAACGGAGAAACTATGTAAAACCTTTTCAAGTGGGGGAATTCAGCAGCATGTTTTGAAAAATTTAGATATCAGTTTATATGAAGGGGATTTTACGATCATAATGGGTAGTTCAGGATCTGGGAAATCCACTTTACTTTACGCAATGAGTGGTATGGATAAAGCAACATTAGGTGAAATCGATTTTTCTGGAAAGAGTTTATCTTCATTAAACAACGATCAACTAGCGATATTTAGAAGAAATAACTGTGGCTTTGTATTTCAACAAATATATTTACTAGATAATATGAGCGTACTCGATAATGTACTTGCAAGTGGTCTTTTAGTAAATAAGAATAAGCGTGAACTCGTAAAAAAAGCGAAAGAATTATTAAATCAAGTAGGAATCAATGAAAATGCATGGTCTAAATTTCCAACGCAACTTTCTGGTGGGGAGGCGCAAAGAGTTGGGATTGTTCGTGCATTGATTAACAATCCGAGAATACTTTTTGCCGATGAACCAACCGGTGCATTAAACTCTGCTTCTAGTGATAGCGTGTTAGATGTTTTAACAAATGTAAATCAAAATGGGCAAAGTCTTGTCATGGTCACTCATGATATGAAAACCGCATTACGTGGAAATCGAATTTTATATTTGCGAGATGGTGTTATTTGTGGTGATTTACAGTTAGGTGGATACAGTGAAGAAAATAATCTCGAACGGCAGGAGAAGCTCAAACATTTCCTAGCAGAAATGGGGTGGTAAGGTGAAAATCATGAACCTAGCCAAGGCGAATATTAGAAAAAGTAAATATGCAACGGTTTCTTTATTTATATTTATTTTGGTCGCTGCTCTACTTTTAAACATAGGCCTAATGGTTATTACTCAAATAAATGTATTTTTTGATAGTAAAGCGGAGCAATTAAAAGATCCTCACACAATAATTATGATGGATGATGCAAGCTATAGTTCAAATTATAATGAATTCATCAATAACTATTCTGGGGTGACAGAGACAGAAACAGAAGAGGTTATCATCATGAACACTGCCAAATTTAATTTTGGCAATAGTGAATTAACTAGTAGTCCCATTATTTTTAATGCAGATGACCCTCGTAATATTGGGGCGTTGAAGTTGGTTGAAAAACTTAATACCCCAAGTGTCAATGATATTTTTGTTCCTTATATTTTTAAAACAAATGGTGGATATGAGTTAGATGATGACTTTACTTTTCACTATCAAAAAAATGACTATAACTATCGCATTGCAGGGTTCTTCGAAACAACAATGATGGCCACAACCAACTTTGGAGTTATGAAATTCATGCTACCAGCTGCCCCATATCAATCATTAGCAGATGAACTTGAACTAGACAATTTATCAAAAGGTTTGACTATATCTGCATTGTTGGAAGACAAAACACAATCTTCAAAGTTACTTAATGATTTTAATAAGGAGTTTCCTCAAACTGCAGTAGGTGAAACAACCTCATATATTTGGGGAATAAACATTGAAGTGACGAAAAGCGTGAGCATGTTGACTATTAACATCATCGCAATAATATTAGTAGCTTTTGCCGCTATTATCGTGCTTGTTTCACTAATTGTCATTATGTACCGTGTATCAAATAGCATTGAAGACGGGATGACGAATATAGGAGTACTAAAAGCAATTGGTTATACAAGTAAGCAAATTTTTTCGTCAATTATTTTACAGTTTGTTTTAATTGCTTTCATTGCTAGTGTGGTAGGGGTTGCATTGTCATATTGCCTTATGCCTTTCATAGGAAACATTATTGCCTCTTTATCTGGATTAATATGGCATCAGAAATTCGATGTGATGATTAATTTAGTTAGTATTTTCATTATTGCTCTTTGTGTTGTAATAGTTACATTAATTTCTGCCTTCCGTGTGAAAAAAATTCAACCTATTATGGCACTTCGTGGAGGTATTCAAACGCACAGTTTTAGAAAAAATCATTATCCATTAGAAAGTACAAGAGGTGGGCTTCATTTTTTACTTGCTATAAAATCCATGCTGTCAAATGTAAAACAGAACTTCATGATACTTTTAATTATTATCGCCTTAACATTCGCATCAGTTTTTTCAGTGGTTCTTTATTACAATATTGCAACAGACAAAACCGCATTTGTTAACTTATTTGGCGCAGAACCGGCGAATGTGATGATATCTGTTAAGCCAGATGCAGATACAAGAGAACTTTTAGATCAAATTAAACAAATGGACCAAGTAAAGAAGGTAAACATTTTCGATCTTATTACAACAAAAATTGATGATCAAACCGTATATACGAATGTTACGGATCATTATAATCAGTTAGAAAATAATGTTGTCTACGAAGGTCGTCAGCCAAAATATGATAATGAAATATCCATCTCCTGGGTTATATCAAATCAAATTAATAAAGGAATTGGAGATACAGTTGAAGTAGAATATGGGACTGAAACAGGTAGTTTTTTAGTAACGGGCCTCAGTCAATCAATTGGTAATTTAGGACAAATAGCCGCATTAACGATGGATGGAATACAGCAATTACATTCAGAGTATAAAGGCAAGACACTTTTTGTATATCTAGATGGTATATCAAACAAAAATTTTATCAAAAACGTCCAGGAACAATACGGAGATTATATAACAGAAACGATAGACATAGATGAAAATATAGAGAGCCAGACAGGTCTGTATACAGCTGCTGTGTTTGCAGTCATGGTGATGGTTTTGACAATTACCGTTCTAGTTGTTGTAATGATTCTGTATCTGGTCATCAAAACGATGATTATAAAGCGTAAAAAAGAGTTCGGTGTAATGAAAGCAATAGGCTATTCAACAATTCAACTGATGCATCAAATTTCCATCAGCTTTGTACCAGTGATGATATTAGGAGTGGCCATTGGCGGTGTACTAGGGTATTTTTACACAAATCCTATGCTGTCCGTATTACTTTCAAGTGCAGGGGTTAAACGTTTGGATTTCATCGTTCATTTACCGATTATTTTCATGCTGTGTGTAGGCATTCTTACTTTAGCCTACATCGTCTCCTTATTTGTATCATTCAAAATTAAGAAAATTTCTGTGTATGGTTTAATGACAGAATAATGGGAATAAGAAAATCATGCATAGTTCTAGTATTAAAAATTGGATTGATTTCACTCTACCAAGGAACGATCCTATTCAATTTTCTTATAGACCCACCCATATCTCATGTGTTGCCACATACATTCAACATACCTTGCTAGCGTCGAATGAAAGAAGGGAATTTTAAAATCAAAAAAATGAAGCGAAGCATTACTGTACAAAAATGAAAATACAGAGAGCTATCCCAAAATCAGCGAGAAGTGATTTTAGGGATAGCTCTCTGTATTTATATAAAGTAATAATGAGTAAATTCACTTCAAATATCTAACACGAGAAAAACCAATAGCCATTATCATGCGCCTGTAATCGTCCCTAGGCCTTAGTCCAGCACTTGACTCCTGATCAGAGCGTTTGTTTCGCATCCCCGAGCGAATCGCTGCTGAACCGAGCGTTCTCTGCGCTTAGCCGAGCGAAACGTGGCAGACCTGAGCGACCTCTGCGCTTAGCCGAGCGAATCGCGGCTGACCCGAGCGTTCCCTTCGCTTAGCCGAGCGAATCGCGGCAGACCAGAGCGTTTTCTGCGCTTAGCCGAGCGAATCGCAGCAGACCCGAGCGTTCCCTTCGCATCCCCGAGCGAATACGCGGCAGATCCGAGCGTTCCCTTTGCTTACCCGAACGAATTGCTGAAGTATTGATTGAATCATAATACAGATACGAACTGTAAAGGTATTCATTTTAATCAAAAGAGCAGATTCTGTCTATATATTTTGCTTTGTGGTAATTACTAGAATGGCCTTGCTCAATTAAAGTAAAGAATCTAGAGTAAAACAGAACTTAATAATATACCTACGACAACTGCAGAGATTGTTGAAATTACACCAGGTAGCATAAAGCTATGGTTTAGAATATATTTTCCGATGCGGGTTGTACCGGAACGGTCAAAGTTAATGGCTGCAACGACTGTCGGATAGTTTGGAATGAAGAAGTAACCATTAACAGCAGGGAACATAGCAATTAACAATGCTGGACTAATCCCAAGTGTTACACCAAGAGGCATTAGTGTTCGAACTGTTGCTGCTTGGCTGTATAGCAAAATAGAAAGGATAAATAATGCAATCGCAAATAACCATGGTGCTGAAGTAACTAGACCAGAAATTGAACTATTTATAAGTTCAGCATTACCATTGAAGAATGTGTCACCCATCCAAGCGATACCGAAAATAGCGACAACTGCTGAAGCTCCAGCTTTAAACACACTACCAGAGACAATTTCGTCAACATTTGCTTTACAGAAAATAATGATTAAAGCAGCAATAGTCAGCATAACGATTTCAATGGTAACAGGCATAGACATATGTGTAAATACACCGTCAATATCCCAACCTGGACGTAATTTTTCAAATGAACCTAGCGCAACAATTAAAATTGCGGCAAGTAAGAATAATACAACAGAAAGTTTTGAAGCACCCGTTGGACTAAATGCTTTTTTATCTTTTTTAATAGGTGCTAAGCCTTCTTCTAATCGTTTTAAATATATTGGATCTTCAGGAAGCTCTTTTCCTTTTCTACTAACAACAAAAGCAGCAATCATACAGCCGATAAAAGTAGAAGGAATAGAAATCATTAAAATATCTAATAAAGTAATTTGGAAATCAGCTAATAAAGCTAATAAGGCTACAGTCGCTGCTGATATTGGACTTGCTGTAATTGCTTGCTGTGATGCGATTACTGCGATTGACATAGGTCTTTCAGGACGAATACCCGATTCACGGGATACTTCAGCAATAACTGGTAAAACGGAGTATGCAACGTGTCCAGTTCCTGCACAAAAGGTAAATACATACGTAACAATTGGAGCAATGAATGTAATCCATTTAGGATTTTTTCTTAGTGCTTTCTCCGCGATGTGAACGAGATATTCCATACCTCCAGCGGCTTGAAGAGCACCAGCGGCCGTAATTACCGATAAAATCATCAGCATAACATCAATAGGTGCGGATGTAGGTTCTAGACCGAATATAAATACAAAGATTGCTAATCCAACACCACCCATTACGCCGAGACCAAGACCACCGATCCTAGCACCTATAAAGATGCAGATTAACAAAATCGAAAATTGTATCCAAAACATATTAGTTCCCTCCCAAATTAAAAATGGTCATTTTTAGTACGATAATTTTCTTTTGTTGAACGATTTAGAAATATACATCTTATAAGTATTAGGCATGATAAAGCACTTTTGTTTTTCATGAATAATAGGAAAGATTTTTTTCGTAAATCAAATTTAACATTACGCAAAATACGACATAAAACTACAAAAAACGACGCAGTTTATTTGCAAAGACAAAAAAATGTCAAAAATATATGATTTTAAATCTTTTTACCTTAAATAAAGGGAGGAAATTATTAAAAACGTTAATGTGTTCAATTGTTAGAGTAAGATTTAGCTGTTAGACATTAATTTACCAATTACATTTGGCACATAGCTTTTTTAGTTTGGGTAAAAGTGCTTAAACCTATTCCAGGGAGGGATTAAGCAAGGGAATTTATTGTTTATATCACAAGTCAACACGCTTGATGTATAAACGACACCTCAATTGTTCGATAAAGGTCTAAGAGTCGGATGTTTTTTATCGGGGAATTTACATGAAAAGACAAATTATTAGCAAGTAGTTAACAATTGGAGAAGGACAGAGAATTCCGAATAGGGTTGATTAAATTGGTTCACTAAAAAGATGGTATAATGTATGGACTTATTGCATTTCAAATTTAAAAAGAAACTGTAGCTAAGTAAATGAGGTGATTACTAATGCACAAAAGAAGAATCATTTTTCATATTGACCTTAATTGTTTTTATGCCTCAGTTGAACAAGTCTATGATCCTACTTTAAAAGGAAAACCAGTGGCAATTGCGGGGAATCCAAAAGAACGTAGAGGTATTATTGTTACTTGTAATTACGAGGCAAGGGCAAAAGGTGTATATACAACTATGAATGTCGGGGAAGCAAGGCGGAAATGCCCGGAGCTAATTTTGTTACCTCCTAATTTTGATCGCTATAGGGCTGCATCGAAGTCCTTTTTTAATTTGCTAAAAGAATATAGCGAAATCCTTCAACCAGTTTCAATCGATGAAGGGTATTTGCAACTTCCAATCATCGAAGGGCAAGATGTTTTGCAACTCGTGCAAAATTTACAAAATAGAATCTGGACCGAGCTCCAATTGCCTTGTTCAATCGGTGTCGCGCCGAATAAATTTTTGGCGAAGATGGCCAGTGATATGAAAAAGCCAATGGGAATTACAGTACTGCGTAAGCGTGATGTACCAGTAGTGCTGTGGCCGCTGAATGTCATTGAGATGCATGGAATTGGTAAAAGCACGGCAGAGAAGCTGAAGAAGTTAGGTATTCAGACAATTGGCGAACTTGCAGTAGCTGATGAATATGTATTAAAACAAAACTTTGGCATCAATGGCCCCCGTATGAAGCAAAAGGCCAATGGGATAGATGATAGGGCGGTTGATCCAGATGCCATTTACGATACGAAAAGTGTGGGGAATTCAACAACGCTTTCATATGATGTAACGGACAGGGATGAATTATATGAAATCATCACTTCGCTCTCTGAAAAGGTGGCTGACCGGCTGAAGGCAAAGAAACTTGCTGGTGTCACTGTCAGTATTATGATTCGTACAGCAGATTGGGAGACCTATACGCGCAGTAAGTCGGTGAGTAACGCGATACATTCTAAAGAAGATATTGTAGAGCTGGCGTGGAATCTATTTAATAAACATTGGAACGAAGAACCTGTTCGCTTACTTGGTGTCACTGTATCGAATGTTAGTGATATTAAAGAAACGACACAGCAACTAACATTCTTCAACTTTGAAGATTATGTGAAAGAAGAGCCAATCATTAAACTTGTCGATCAAATCGAGCAAAAGTTTGGGAAAGGTGCGATTCTACGCGGTTCAGATATTGCTAAACCAACAGGAAAATACCATGCAAATACGAGTTTTAGTAAAGACTTTTGGGATGAACATAAATAATATGTTTGTCCTTTTTTTGTTTAAAGCAAAGTATGTTTCGGCCCGTCAATCGTAAGGGCACTAATATCTGTCTTGTCAAGTTATTCTAGCTGATGAACGAAATGGTAATCTAGACGGTGAGACCGCGGAAGGTATTGAGAAGGTCCTAAAAAATGGTGCACATCAGCAAGAGAAATGTGTGATTGTCGTGACATATAGTTAGAAATTAGCGGATAAGGCAGATGTGATACTGCCATTGAAAAATCAGAAGCTATTGAATAATAAGTAGGAATGAAAAATAATGCTACAAAACTGGTAGATAATAAATTCTCAAAACTATGAATATTCTATCTATTTACAATAATATATTTATATTAGTGTTATTTAATAGTTATAGTTTAAAACATATGATTTTTGAGGGGGAGAGAAATGAGATTGATTAAAAAGATGTCATATCTATTAATTTCTGTATTAATGCTAACCTTGTTAGCGGCATGTGGTGGAAATGATACAAAAAGTAAAGCTGGAGAGAGTTCAGGGGGAGCAGGTGAAACTGTTTCAGCAAAAATTGGGGTTATCTCGTATTTAACTGGACCTGGAGCGGCGTATGGAGAAGCAATCACAAATGGGTTTAATTTGGCATTAGAAGAAGTGAATGCAAAAGGTGAAGTGAAAATCGAACT
Source organism: Lysinibacillus sp. NPDC096418 (assembly GCF_044762775.1). NCBI lineage: Bacteria > Bacillati > Bacillota > Bacilli > Caryophanales > Bacillaceae > Lysinibacillus > Lysinibacillus sp. NPDC096418. Next base: position 69,797 of record NZ_JBIWEY010000018.1, on the reverse strand, counting down.
TGTTGTTGAAGATTCAGCTGGAAAGCAAGATCAAGCTTTAACTGTTGCACAAAAGCTAATGAGTTCGGATGACATTGTGGGGCTACTAGGACCAACTTTAAGTACAGAAATGAATGTTGTAGCACCTGAGGCTGACTTAAATGGAATTCCAATTATGGGTACTTCGACGACAGCTGCTGGAATTCCACAAATAGGGGAATACGTTTTTAGAAATTCGATTCCTGAATCTTTAGCTATTCCAGCTGCTTTAGAAAAAGCAGTTGATAAATACGGAGTGAAAAAGGTTGCAATTTTGTATGGTAATGACGATCTGTTTACTAAATCAGGATTTGACACGATGAAAGAAGTAGCAGAAGAAATGGAACTTGAAATAGTAACAATCGAAACTTTCCAAAAAGGTCAGTCTGACTATAATGCACAACTGACAAAAATTAAAGATTTAAAACCAGATTTAATTTTAGCTTCTGCTCTTTATAATGAGGGCGCTGTGATTATGGATCAAGCTAGAAAAATGGGGATTGAAGTACCTTTCGTAGGTGGAAATGGGTTTAACTCTCCAGAAGTTATTGATATTGCTGGTAAAGCATCTGAAGGATTAATTGTAGCTACACCGTGGTTTGGAGAGAAACCAGATCAAAAGGTTCAAGACTTTGTTAAAAAATACGAAGAAAAATATGGTGCAAAACCAGATCAATTTGCAGCACAAGCTTATGACGCACTATATATCATGGCAGAGGGCTTAAAAAATGCTGGAGAAGCTGATAGAGATGCACTTAGAGATGCTCTAGCAGAGATAAAAGATTTAGATGGAATTCTTGGGAAGTTTTCTTTCGATAAAGATGGAGATGTTGTGATGGAACCAACAGTACTGATCATCAAGGATGGGAAGTTCCAATTATTTGAGTAAAATTAGTAAGGTATAACGCTTGGATAAAGTGGCAAAGGTATTTTCTTTTGCCACTTTATAATTAATGTCTGATAGAAGTGGGAGATGGAAAGGGTGAGGAACATTGCTATTAGAGCAACTAATTAATGGAATAACATTAGGAAGCATATATGCCATTGTCGCCCTTGGATTCACTCTTGTTTTTGGTGTACTTGGGATCATTAATATGGCACATGGTGAGATTTTTATGTTTGGTGCTTTTATTGGTGTATTGGTTACGAGTGTATTAGGATTGCCACTTTGGGTAGCATTTATTGCGGCAGTTGGAGTTACTGCTATCCTAGGTTATTTGTTAGAGCGAATTGCGTTGCGTCCACTACGAGGAAAACAAGGAGTTTCACATCTTGCTCCTTTAATAAGTACGATTGGGATATCCATTTTCCTTGAAAATCTTTCCCATCATTTGTTTGGAGCTGGAAATCAGCCTTTTCGTAATGCATTTGCTGAAATCCAATTTCAAATAGGTTCTATTACTATTTACCTCGTCCAAATTGTCATATTTGTTATATCAGTCGCATTAATGATGGCTCTTTCTTACTGGCTTTCAAAAACAAAAGCTGGAAAAGCGTTACGAGCTACTGCAGAAAATATAGAAACGGCAAGCATTCTTGGTGTAAATACCAAAAGAACAATAACGACAACAGTAATTATTGCTTCTGCAATGGGGGGAATTGCTGGGATTTTAGTCGGGATGGCATTTAACTCAGTTAATCCACAAATGGGATTATCAATGGGACTTAAAGGATTAGCCATTATCATTTTAGGTGGTATGGGGAATGTAAAAGGAGCGATGGCTGGGGGGTTACTTCTAGGTATAGCAGAGACATTGATGGTTGCCTATGGGGATTCAGGATATCGAGACGCAGTAGCCTTTATTATAATCATATTCATCCTTTTATTAAGACCTCAGGGGATATTCGGTAAAAAGACAGCTGAGGCAGGAAGGTGATGTGACTTTATGGTAGGTGAAATATTAAATCCATACTATTTACAAGTAGCTTCCTTTGTTATGATCAATATTATTCTGGGAATTAGCATATATATAACTCTTTCCTCAGGGCAATTATCTTTGGGTAATGCCGGATTTATGGGTATAGGGGCATATACTTCAGCATTATTAACGATTCATTTGGATGTGCCGATTGTAGTTGGTATTATCGCTGGAGCATTAGTTGCTGGTACTTTTGGAGTGTTAATCGGTATTCCTGCCCTCAGACTTCAAGGAGTCTATTTGGCAATTGCAACACTAGGCTTTGGCGAAGTAATTCGAGTGATTTTTCTGAACTGGGAATCTGTTACCCTAGGTGCAGTTGGACTTTCGGGCATTCCCCATTTAGGTAGAGAGCTATTTAAAAGCCTATCTGGTATGGGGTTTGATCCTGATATGATTGGATTAAAGAATAACCAGGTGATTTACTTGCTTGTTCTTATTCTTTTGTTGTTAATTAATATCTTTCTAGTATGGTTTTTTATTAGACAAAATAAATCCCGTGTTGGACGCGCATTCGCTGCTATAAAAATGGATGAAAAAGCAGCCGAATCCATGGGGATAAATATTACTTATTATAAAGTATTGTCCTTTACGCAAGGGGCTATTTTGGCAGGCTTTGCTGGAGCTATATATGCTCATGTAATGGCATATATTAGTCCGGCTGATTTTGCTTACCATCGCGCAATAGAAATATTAATTTTTTCAGTGTTTGGTGGTAGTGAAGTGATTTGGGGAGCTATATTCGGGGCAACTTTTATGACGATATTACCTGAAGCTTTACGATTTATCAGTGAATATCGTTATATGATTTATGGAGTGATTCTTGTAATAATGATGGCATTCCGTCCTCAAGGTATTATTGATTCCTCCATTTTGCAATGGCTTAAAAAGAATATGAAATTAAAAAGGGGGTCCGACCATGGTACTAGAATTAAAAAACATCACTAAAAACTTTGGCGGTATCTCTGCATTAACTGATGTATCTTTCAAAATCAATGAAGGCGAAATTTTTGGTCTCATTGGGCCTAATGGAGCAGGGAAAACGACGATGTTTAATGTCATCACGAACATGTTCCCGTTAACTTCTGGGCAAATTAGCTTTCTTGGAGAAGACATATCAGGGATAAAACCGCACAAAATTACGGATAAAGGGATTTGTCGTACTTATCAAAACATACGACTTTTCTCGCAAATGACAGTACTAGAAAATGTTTTGGTTGGTGGACATTGCCGAAGTAGCTCCGGTGTTTTTCGCAGTGTTTTTCGTACAAAGTCCCAGCGTATCGAAGAAGAAGATATGTATGAAACAGCAAAAGAGCTACTAGAGTTGGTAGGTTTAGCTCAATTCGAGGACGTTGTCGCTGAAAATTTAGCATATGGTCAGCAAAGAAGACTCGAAATTGCTAGAGCATTATCTAGTAAACCAAAGTTATTATTATTAGATGAGCCGGCAGCGGGAATGAATGAAACCGAAACAGAAGACCTGTTTGATTTAATAAAACAAGTACAAAAAAGAGGCATAACGATACTGTTAATAGAACATGATATGCCCTTTGTTATGAAGCTTTGTGATAGAATTACCGTATTAAATTTTGGAAAGAAACTTGCTGAAGGAACACCTGAAGAGATTCAGAATAACCAAGATGTTATTGAAGCATACCTCGGATCAGAGGAGGACGATCAAATTGCTTAAAATAACGGGTATTGAAACTTTTTATGGGAAGATCCAAGCTTTAAAAGGCGTCAGTCTTAAAGTAGAACAAGGTCAGGTTGTCACAATTCTTGGCGCAAATGGAGCAGGGAAAACAACTACGATGAAATCGATTTCGGGGTTATTAAAGCCGAAAAATGGAACTGTGGAGTTTTTAGGAGAAGATATTACAGGGATGAGACCTGATCAACTTCTTCGAAAAGGCATCGCACTTGTTCCTGAAGGTCGAGCTATATTATCTAGCATGACAGTAATGGAAAACCTTGAAATGGGAGCCTACCATCGAAACGATAAAGAAATAAAAAAAGACATTGAAGAGGTAATGGGGCAATTTCCTATTTTAAAGGAAAGAAGAGAACAGCTTGCAGGGACCCTTTCAGGTGGACAGCAACAAATGTTGGCTATTGCCAGAGCACTACTTTCAAAGCCAAAACTATTGTTACTAGACGAGCCTTCTATGGGATTGGCTCCTCTAATAGTAGCTGACATTTTCAAAATGATTAGAGAAATTAAAAACGCAGGGACTACAGTCCTTCTAGTAGAACAAAATGCAAGACAGGCTTTAAAAGTTGCGGATTATGGGTATGTAATGGAAACCGGAAAAGTAATTATCAGCGGAGAAGCAAAGACTCTTTTAGAAGATGCAAGAGTCGTTGAAGCTTATCTTGGTAAAAAATCTACGTCTGTTGAGCCAAAAGAACAAGTTAGGTATTGATAAAGCATATATCATTTTACATTGCGAGGTATTCAACGATTGAATCGTCTTGAATACCTCGCTCTTTCGTTTGAGAGGGATCCTTTTTTTCTTAAAAGACAAGAAAGTATTTAAATATTAATGCCATGAACAGCTTGATTTCCGCTGCAGTCGGAAGCTTTCAAGGGAGGGAGCATGAAGACGTTGCCTCAGGAAGTGGTGTCCTTAGTCTTCCCTTATTAACTTCCTGTTTTAATGGTAATGGGGAAAATAGGTAAATAAATGCTAAGTTTCCTCGTTTTTAAAAAGAATCTTCATTCTTAGGTGACTGTTTGTTATTTAGAAAAAATTTAAGTGTAAAAGTACTAAATTTTTGAGAGGAGAATTAACGGCGAGAGGAATGCGAACTAAATTTCTAATTCAGTGGGTGTTTAAACCTCTGCTGAATAAAGTTAAAGCCTCCAAAGGATTTGCAAAAAAGGGGGATTAGTCCTAGACAATTTTTTAGAAGGATCTTTTCACCTTATTCTTTGCTTTCTCATCCATTGCGTTGCAACCCACTTTTCACCAGTTATAACGGGTGCTCCACCATGTAAAGTTAACTCGTTTAAATTTTCGTCGTTATAGAAATACTCGAAATAAACTGCCATACCCTTTTGTGGCGTTACTGAAAAATTTAGTTTAGGGAAAAAAGTTTCTCCACCTTGTTCTACATTATTTAAGTACATAACGAGTGTACTAATTCTATTATTATTTGCTATTTTACTTGTTGATGAGAAGAAATCATAATGAGCCTTGTACTCTTGATCAGGAGTATACTGAAGGATTTGAATACCTTCTCCGTGTTCAATAGGGATATTCATAATAGATGAGATTCTTTTTTCAACTCTTGCAATTAATTCATTTTCACTTTCTTCAAAAAACATACTACTACTTGTTCTCTGATCATTTACTTCGCGTGTAGCCCCAATTTTTGAACGTTGTAGTTTATTCTTTGACAAATTGATTAGTTCATCACATTCTTCGTTACTTAGAACATTTCCTAAAATCACGATCAATGGTTCTTCTAATCTAGTGATTATGTCAATCTCTCTATCTGTTATTATCTTATTTCCTCCGTGATTAAATATAGTTTGCTCCTTATTCTCCGTTATCAACTTCATAAATCACCTTATCCTTTTTTTTGGAATAAATTCCACTTTATTTTATCACACTATTTTTACATATCTAAATTTTCGGGATATTAAGCTTTTATACTTTTGCTGATAGTATGTAAATTTTAAAAAGGTACCTTTCACTTTTCACGCAGGAGTCGGATAGCTCACCGCTACAATCTATAGAATTAGATCTATATTTAAGGTGAATTTTTATAAAAAGTCTAATAAAGAAGAACCAAACTTTAAACTTGTAGATAAAATCGAGCGGTAGTTTGGAAAAGGTGTAAATTTTCGTGGTACAGCAATAGAGAAGACAGCAGGGGAGAATTATGCAATACAAGTAATAGTAAAGACATTAGGGATGAAAAAAATAATATGTTTCCTGCAACAATGAAGCTGTTCAGTAGTAAAGAAAAATGAGAGCACATATTTATGTATATTATGTGCTCTTATTTTATTTGGTTGTTTTCTCAAAGCTTGTTACAACACAGAATGTAGGGTTTATTATTCCATGCTTGCTGTTTTGGAACAAAATGTTTTGTTACTTTGGAAATGTGATATTTTGTATTAGTAAATCTAACGAGGGAAAATAGCTTAGCTCTTTAATAAACCATTAAATAATAGTCCTATTTAATGGTTAGTTCCTTAATTGTTATTTTCAGTCGCCTCGCAGCTATGATTATGCTAGATCTAATCGTTTGCATTTCATTTAAACTAGAAAGCTTTAGTTGAAGTTCTACTCCTCCTCTAAAATCACTCATCTTCTCTACTTCTATACTAAATACTTCAATTAGCTTATTTATAAAAGAAGTTATTTTATCGTTATTTCTTTTCCCGACATACAATAAAATGTTAATCCGGTATTTTCTAACAGAAAGTAAATGCTGATTCAATGCCCAAATGTAATTATTTTTTTCAGCGTCATAATAGCTTGGATCTCCGAATTTTTTCGCTTGCCCACAATGTTGGCAAATTGCTATGTAACGAGTATGACGGCAACCGATACCCGGTTGTTCAACATTCACATACACTTCATAAGGTATAAACACATCCTGTGAACAAAACTGGCAAATAACGGGCTCATCAAAAATCGTAATACGACTTTTTTTGCGGCGTAAAGGTTCATCCATACCACTCATTCTTTCATCACTTCCGTATATTCAATAATGGATACATGTTTTTGTAACGTGTGGTCAAATCGATTTTTTTCTTGAAACAACTGGTTATCCCCACATGAAGTACAGCTAAATGATTGCAATGTGAGCTGCTCCGTCACTTCTTCGCCTAATGGTGATAAATCCATATAGACTTCACGATGCCCAAATAGATTATTCTGACAAAATGGACAAATAAGCTGTTTATCACGGACTTTTATCTCATAAATTCCTCTTCTTCTAACCATTCTTTCACCCCTAATTAAATCTACTTTCTTTTGTTATATATTAGAAAAATATACTATATCTTCTATTATAGAGGGTGTTCAAAAAAATAAAATACTTGATTTGAACTTATTTTTAGTAAAAGACAAATTATTTAATATATGGATGTTCTTTATTGTATTAGACATATATAATCAGATTATTTTAAGAATAACGACTATAAGGAAAAGGGTTGAATTTCGTCTTGAAAACGAATATTATATTTCCTGTTGTGAAAAATGTTCGTGTTTAAGAAAGGCGGTATTAAGATGTTTCGTTTGAAGGAACATGGTACAAATGTAAAAACTGAACTTCTTGCGGGAATGACTACATTCCTCACTATGGTATATATTGTTGTTGTAAACCCGATTATTTTATCGGATGCAGGGGTACCACTTGACCAAGTATTTATGGCAACGATTATTTCGGCTGTTATCGGTACATTATGGATGGCGCTTTGTGCTAATTATCCAATCGCAGTTGCTCCTGGTATGGGGTTGAATGCATACTTCACATATGCAGTTGTGTTAGCTTCTGATGGGAAAATTGATTATTTAACAGCATTTGCTGCTGTTTTCGTGGCAGGGATTATTTTCATTATTTTATCTTTAACGCCATTACGTGAAAAACTAATCACGGCAATTCCAGAAAATTTAAAGTATGCTATTACTGCAGGTATTGGTTTATTTATCGCGTTCCTAGGCTTACGTATGGCTAATATAATTGTTGCAAGTGATAGTAATTTAGTAGCGCTAGGTGATTTAACATCTCCTGGTGTACTTTTAACCTTATTTGGTTTAGGTATCACGGTTATTTTAATGGTACGCAATATTCATGGTGCCTTATTTATTGGTATGGTGGTTACTGGAATAGTAGCTGTGTTTACAAATCAGTTACGTATTGATAAGGTGTTAGCTCTTCCTCATTTACCAGAAGGTATTTTAGTTTGGAATCCAATTGAAGCAATTAGCCAGGTTATTTCTTATGGCTTATATGGAGTGGTATTCTCATTCATTTTAGTTACACTCTTTGATACGACAGGTACAATGGTTGGTGTCGCTAAGCAAGCCGGTTTAATGAAGGGCGATCAATTGCCTCGTGCCCGTAAAGCATTATTGGCCGATTCGGTGGCCACAACTGCGGGTTCTATGTTCGGTACAAGTCCAACTACTGCATTTATTGAATCATCAGCTGGTGTAGCTGCTGGTGGTCGTACAGGTCTAACGAGTTTAACAGTTGCTGTATTATTCATTGTTGCTTCTTTCTTCGGACCTTTAGTAGGTGCTGTATCTGGTGTAGCGGCGATTACTTCACCAACGTTAATTATCGTGGGTACATTGATGATTGCTTCTGTAAAAGAAATTGAGTGGAACAAATTTGATGAAGCGTTTCCTGCATTCTTAATTATTTTGATTATGCCGCTTACTTCAAGCATTGCGACGGGTATTGCTTTCGGATTTATCACTTACCCTATTTTAAAAATAGTGAAAGGTGAAGCGAAAAAAGTACATCCAATGCTATATGTTTTCGCTATCCTATTTGCATTCCAATTAATGTTCTTACCTCACTAATTAGAAAAAGCTCATTGCATTTTATATGCAGTGAGCTTTTTCTAATTGCTTAACATGTTCTAAATTATATAGTGAAACGAAGATAAAGTAGCGCTAGTTATAAATCAAGCACCATAAAGACTTAATAGTTGATGAGTCAGTTCAAGTCAGTCAAAAAAACGCCACAGACGAAAGTTCCAATATAAGGTATGATTGATGAATTAGTAGGATTTACTATATAAAATACATGAATCTCCAAAAAAACAGTTGATGAAAATAAAAGGATATATTTTTTTGAGATTCGTTTATTACCAAGGAAATAGCAGTTGTGTAGATCAATCAATTTTATCCATCTCAAATAATAGAAAAGGTTGATTTCCACTAAAATTTATAAAATTGGTATTATTTATACGGTGAATAATTAGAGGACATCTGAGGAATTGGGCTAAAATTATGCAATATTTCCTAATCAACACACTTGTAAAAATAGAATTTATTAATGGGCTTGAGGTTGCAATGGAGATTGGACAAAATTATTACGATAAACTTGATTTTTGCTATATTTCATAGGGATTGTTTTTGTCTAGATACATACAACATGTCTGATATGTGGAAGAGAAGCATGTACAAGAAATTGCCCAGGAAATAAAAATCTGAATATTTCGTTAATGTTGCATGCTATGCTCAATTGATAATTAAAACAATGAGTTTTCAGTTGAAAAGACGTCGGATATCAAAAAAAGAGTTAGTAATCTACTAATTCTTAAATTAAAAATAATAGTTCAGAAACATACTTTATTGCTGTAAAGAATATATAAAAATAGAAATCTAAGAACACATTTTAATGGAGGGGTAAACCAAATGAATCAAATAGTAAACGACAAGCTTTCTGAAGCGAGAATTAACCTGCTTCAAGAGATTTCCGAATTAAGTGATGTTCAATTTAATAGTAAGCCTGAGTTAGATACATGGAGTATAGCACAAGTTTGCCATCATTTAGTTTTAGTCGAAGAGGCAACGATAAAAGCAATCGCATGGAGATTAACAGAGAGTAGTAGTATCAAGGGTGAACGGAAAAAAATCGAAAATATTATATTAGATCGATCGAAAAAGTTGAGAGCACCAAAAATCGTTGAGCCAGATGAAAATCCTTTTAAAGTTCAGCAAATAATGGCTTCGTTAAACGATACGAGAGAAAAATTGATGACTTTCCTTAGTACCATTGAAGATAAATCTATATTAGCGGAAAAAACAGTGAAGCATCCTGCTTTGGGTGAAATATTTCTAGACCAATGGATTGAGCAGATCTATTTGCATGAGCAGCGACATATAGAGCAAATAAAAGAAATAAAGCTACTTCTAGAGTAGAGGCAATAAAATTATCGTTATAAACGCATTCTTGTTTAAGTAAGGTAATTAGAATATTAAAATGAAGTATTAATATTGCGAAATATTTTATTTGAAATTCGTTTCTTGAAATAAATGTTGATTAAAATTCTAGCGTCTACTGTTTGTACTGAATTCTATTTATCGGCGGTTTAATAAAAAGAGACAGCGATGCTGTCTCTTTTAGTTTAAGCCAAAACAACTTAAAGAAATTAATCTTTTTACAGCTGTTTTTGGCTATTTTTTCAGAATGTTTTAGTCATGCCTTCTAAAGCCTATCATTTTACGTTGTAGTATTTGTTGTTTATATAAGTTGAAATAGCCAATTGTTGTCACAACTAATGCTCCTATAGCATCAACAATAATATCTTCCATTGTATCCGAAACTGCCTCATGTCCAATTAAAACCGTTCCATCGGCAGTCATAAATTTTTGCATGTTTGTTCCTAACACGTCATCTGCTAGAAATTCGTAAATTTCCCAAACAGTCCCGCATGTGACAGCAAAACAAAATGCAAATAGTGCTACAAAAAAAGGGCTTAATTGGATGTTTAGTCTCTCGGTGTTATTGAAAAATTGAACAATTAAAAAGCCTAACGCTCCTAACATCGCAGCACTAAAGCAATGAAGAATCAAATCCCAAGAGGGTACCTTGTAGTAGAAATTTCGTACCTCACCTAGGAATATAGCACAAAATAAGAAGAGAAAATACATTATTTCCATAATGTCCGGAATATCGATTCGAAAGTGATTTTCAACCTTTGAAGGTAAAAAGATGACGATACATCCCGTCATACATTGCAAAATCATTAGAACATAATCACTTTTTACTCGCTCATATTCATTTTGTGGTGCTCCAGAAGGGGCAATCGATAGCATATAAATGGCATAGAAAATAGACAAAACAAGTAAAATAAGAACAGTCCAAAATATAAAATTCTTTCGTTTATTATACTTTTGAAATTTCATGCTTCTTCCTCTCCGAGTGGTCTCTATCAGATAATCTTTCTCTATTATACTCAAATTTTTCGCTAGTAGCAGTATAATAACCCTCATCCCTTATTGCATTTTGAAAAAAAGACTTGATTCTACGGTTATAGAGCCAAGTCTTTTTTTGTAGTCTCAACAAAGAAATATTCTAAGCCTCTAGACTGATTTAATTTCATTCCTAGGTACCTATTCTTTTGTTATAGAAAGGAATAAATTGTAAGTGGGGGTGAGTTAAAGTATGAAAAGATTCAAGGTTATACCCTATATAAATTTAATCTTGATTTGCTGGATGTGGTTTTTTTCCACCATGTCAGTTTCAGCAAATCAAGATATTGAGAATCAGCTAGACGCCTATATTGAATCGTATTTAGATAAATATGAAGTCCCTGGTGCATCGGTAGCTATTGTTCATAACAATGAAGTTTATTATTCAAACTCATGGGGGGGATCAGAGGAATCGGGGGAACAAGTCACGACCGATACTCCTTTCACAATAGGGTCTATTAGTAAATCATTAACAGGTTTAGCCATTATGAAATTAATTGATGAAAATATTATAAAATTAGATGATCCCGTACAAAAGCATATTCCTTGGTTCAAACTAGAAGATAATCAAGATGAAAAGCAAATAACAATCAAACAATTACTTACTCAAACAAGTGGATTTAGTACGTTTACAGGGTTAAGTATTTCAGACAAGGAATCTAAAGATTTCGATGCAATAAGGAAAAATGTTGAGAGCCTATCAAGTGTTAGCCTTACTGCATTACCTGGAGAAAAACATCAATATAGTAATGCCAATTTTGTAATTCTTGGAGCACTAATTGAAGAAGTTACGAATCAAACTTATACCGAGTACATGGAACAAAATGTGTTTGCCCCTTTAGGAATGAAGAACGCAGCAACAGATTATAAGACAGCTTATGAAAAAGGATATCGAAGCGGGTATCAGTCATGGTTTGGTATACCTCTGAAAAGTTCCATAACGTATGATAACGGGGGAGCCCCTTATGGATACATAGCAGCAAGTGTAGAAGATCTAGTCCAAAACATCAAATTTCTTAGTGGGAAAGATTTCAATAATTTTTTGAGTGAAGAGATGATGAATTTATATTTAACGCCACATGTTCCAACAGGTGAAAACCGATATTATGGCTTAGGAATACGAATATCTAATCCAGACACTCAGGATGAAATGATTTGGCATTCGGGTTCAACACCTGATTCCCACGCAGAGTTGTTTTATATTCCAAAAACGGACTGGGGTGGAGTAATTCTAACAAATAAAAATAATCAGTTAGAAGAAGCTGGCCTATATTACCTCAAAGCTGGCATTATCAATATTTTACACGGTGATGAACCAGTCGACATTCCCAAAAATACACCCACAATCCAATTCATTATCCTTGGGTTCATCTGTTTACTGTTAGGGTTATTCATTTATTTGTTATTAAAGTTGAAGTCGGAAAAAATACGTAAAAAAGGCATATGGGCTATTTTGGGGACATTTTCCTTGATTTTATCAATTGTACTTATTCCGATATTAGTATATTTTGTAGGGTCACCCTGGCATGCGATTCAAGCATTTTCACCTGAGTGCGCCTTACTTACAATCATTACGGTTATCTTATTAGCAGTTAATGGATTTTTGTCGACTAGAATATCATTTAAGAAATTTAAATCTGAATTTCGGTAGTTTAAACAAAAAGATTTTGCTGAGTAACGGTATTTCTCATTCATAATAAATTGCAATCAGATATAAAACTAGAAAGATGAGGTGACTTATGTATTTTAGAATAATTCGAAATGACATTTTAAAAAGCAAACTAATAACGTTGACAACGATGATATTTGTTGCTGCTGCAGCTATGCTTGTTTCTCTGTCAGCGATACTTATTGTCAATCTTTCGGGCGGGATAGATACATTCATGAGGCAAGCGAAAACGCCTCATTTTATGCAGATGCATGCGGGTGATATAGATACTGTACGACTTTCAGATTTCGCGGAGCATAACAGCACTGTCGATGAATTCCAGGTGCTAGAATTTCTCAATGTTGATGGTGCACGTATTATTATTGACGGTAAGTCGCTTGCTGACAACGTTCAAGACAATGGCTTCAGTACACAGAGTGAAAAATTTGATTATCTCCTTGATCTTGACGGAAACGTAATAAATGTAGCCGATGGGGAGATATATGTTCCGGTAGGTTATATGAAGGATGGCACTGCAAAAGTCGGTGACAAAGTTGAAATACATGGAAAGAAATTAATCGTTGCAGGATTTCATCGCGATTCACAGATGAATTCGTTACTTGCCTCATCGAAGAGGTTTCTTGTGAGCGAAAAGGATTATGCTGCAGTAAAGGATTTTGGAAGCACAGAATATCTGATTGAGTTTCGATTAAAGAACTTATCTGAATTGGGGGCATTTGAAACGGCTTATACCTCCGCAGGACTTGAAGCAAATGGGCCGACGATCACATATCCGCTTTTCAAAATGCTGAATGCCATTTCTGATGGGCTGATGATTGCGGTAATTCTCCTCGTTAGTGTCCTTGTCGTTGCAATCGCTTTTATGTGCATACGCTTTACGCTCCTTGCGAAAATCGAAGACGACTACCGTGAAATAGGTGTTATGAAAGCAATAGGGCTACGTGTGTCCGATATGAAAAAGATTTATCTTGGGAAATACGCGATCATGGCGGCAGTTGGTTGTGCACTTGGATTTGCACTTTCATTTGTATTCAAAGGCAGGCTTCTTGAAAATATCCGGCTTTATATGGGGGAAAGTGAAAATACCACTCTCGCTTTATTTTTCGGAATATTTGGTATAACGCTTGTGTTCCTTGCGATTATTACCTATGTAAGTGGTGTACTGAAACGTTTTCAAAAAATATCAGCCGCTGAAGCAATACGCTTCGGCACCTCACAGGGAAAATCTGCAAGTGCGAAACATTTTTGCCTGAGTGGAAACAGGCTACTTAACACGAATATTTTTCTAGGCGTGAAAGATGTTCTTGTAAGAAAAAGCCTTTATGCCACAATGCTTGCGGTACTTGTCATATCGACCTTTATTATAATTGTTCCGCAGAACCTGTATAACACTATCTCTTCCAAAAGTTTTATCACATATATGGGGATAGGAAGTAGTGATATGCGCATTGATATTCAGCAGACTGACAATATTTCTAAAAAAGCCATTGAAATGGTAAACGTGATGGAGAACGATAAATCCATAGAAAAATATGCAGTGCTTACGACTAAAACATTCACCACAAAGACTGAGGATGGATTGGAGGAACGAATAAAGATTGAGCTTGGCGATCATTCAATTTTCCCATTAGACTATTCCGACGGCAGGGCACCCGCTTCGGAAGATGAAATTGCACTTTCGGTAATTAACGCTGACGAGCTGGTTAAAAATGTTGGTGATGAAATTCTCTTGATGATTGAAGGAAAGGAGAGAAAGCTGACTGTATCTGGAATTTATTCCGACATTACCAACGGAGGAAAAACTGCAAAGGCTGCTTTCGCTGACAACTCAGAAGAGATCATGTGGAGCGTTATTTATGCGGATTTAACCGATAAATCTCATGTCGAAGAAGTGGTTTCGGAATATGCGCAATGGTTTACTTTTGCGAAGGTTTCTGACATTGATGAATATATTACACAGACATTTGGCTCAACAATAAACTCCATTGGAAGGGCTTCCGGAGCTGCAACTGCTGTTGCGGTGATAATAACTGTATTAGTGACGCTGTTGTTTATGAAAATGCTTGTTGCAAAGGACAAATATTCCATTGCTGTGATGAAATCATTCGGTTTTACAAACAGTGATATTTCTGTACAGTATGTTTCACGTTCGGTATTCGTATTAATTTTAGGAATTGTTCTCGGCACGATTCTGGCAAACACGCTCGGAGAAGTACTTGCAGGTGCGATTATTTCCTCATTTGGAGCGTCGACGTTTAAATTTGTGGTTAATCCTCTTGCGTCATACCTGTTTTGCCCACTACTGATGATATGCTCGGTACTGCTTCCTACTATGATTGGTACATTTAGCGCGGGACAAATAAAAATATCTGAGAATATTAAGGAGTAGATTATGAAGAAAATCATTATCGGTGAAAATATTGTAAAGTCTTTTGGTGAAGGCAATGAAAAGCTTCAAGTTCTAGACGGAATATCTGTTGAAATTAACGAGGGTGAGTTCATTGCGGTGATGGGACCTTCTGGCTCAGGAAAATCGACACTAATGTTTGCATTAAGCGGAATGGATGGTGTTGACGGTGGGAAGGTACATTTTGACGGTAAGGATTTATCAGTTTTCAAAGAAAATGAACTAGCCGATTTACGCAGAACAAAAATGGGATTTGTTTTTCAGCAGCCAACTTTGCTGAAAAATTTGAGTATCCTCGATAACATTATTCTTCCATCAATGCGTGACAATCGAAAAAACGTAACGGTAATTAACGAAAAAGCAAAAACACTTATGAAGAAAGTGGGTATAGCGGGACTTGAAAGACGTGATATTACCCAAGTTTCGGGAGGACAGCTACAGCGTGCGGGTATATGCCGTGCACTTATGAGTAATCCTAAAATTATTTTTGGTGATGAGCCGACTGGTGCACTTAACTCAAAATCTGCACAGGACATTATGGATATATTTACTGATATTAACAGGGAAGGTACTGCGGTAATGCTTGTCACGCACGATGCAAAGATTGCCGCAAGGACTGAACGTATTTTGTTTATGTGCGACGGGAAAATCGTGAGCGAAATGCGACTTCAGAAATTCCACGGTACAGATATGGATGACAGGATCAAAAAAGTCACGGCCAAATTGCAGGAAATAGGAATCTAAATTTAAACCCCATTCCATATATTAATATGATGTGTTTCGAAGAAAGAGGGGAATAAAATGAAATTATGGTGGTTTGCAAATGTTTTTTGGTTAGTAATGTTTGCGTTAGGTGCAATTTTTATTGGTTTAAGGGAAGTTGATGGAGCTGGAATATCTCAAACTCCTGAAATAAAAGCTATAACTTTCATAATGGTAGGAATTTTATTCGTAATTATTATGTTTATCCAAATTGTATGGTTATTTTTTGTCAAAAAACTGAGGTATTGAATGTATATTTATAATTGCTCCTTCTTTAGTTAACTTAAACGGCCACCAGCATTAGTAGGTGATCGTTTAAGTTTTTTGCTATTCTCTCCATATGTTAAAATTGGGATAAGGAGGGGGTAGTGTTAAGTGAAAGTGCATCGTATTCTAAAAGGAAAAGTTTTTATCATAGCATTATTGGGGCTATTAATTAGTGGCATTTTAATAGGATGTCAAAATGATGATGATTTACCAGAAACACAAGGTACGATGGGTGAAGTTGAAATTGAACCAAATAAAGAGCAGCAAAGAATTGCAGAACTCACAGGTGAAATAGAATCGTTACAAGCTCAAAGTGAATATTTAAATGAAGAAAAACAATATTTTACGGCAGTTATTAAAGAAATAATTGATGATTTTACGGAAGAAGAAATGCTCGAACTTTCCCAAAATCAGATCATATATGATTTAACAGTAAATGGATATTTTATTCCGAAAAGTGGACAAGTAACAATTCCTACGGGTGATGTGAAAATTTTACTCTCAGAAAGAGTTAGAGGGTATGATTTTTTACCATCTGAATGGATAGAGAGGGGGAGGATTAGTGAGAACTATATTGACCAAATATTAAATTTTGATACGACAAATTGGACACCATTGATGACTGATGGAACTGTTGTTACTGGTCAGGGATATCAACAACGGATATGAAAGCAGGAGAGCGATTCTCCTTTAACATTACAGATGAACTAAAAGAACGATTAAACATTGATACCAATACAATACAGATAGAAGTAAACTAAATTCTATTGAAATAACATAGTTTCTATTAATCCTGACTTTTGATGATGAACCTTAAATCTCTATAATAAATAATTGATTATCCATAATTATATAAAGCTAAAAAGGGTGATAAACTTTAACTAAATGTATCAGGAATGTTGATTAACTAATTTTATCCAATACTAGTGCTAGAAAAGGTGAATTTCCGCTTCGGGCTACTCGCTTTCCTATTTGGTGAGTAGTGCATTTTTTGAATTAAGGTATAAATGGAGTGAGTTTTATGAAAATACTAAGAAAATTACCCAAATGTAACCCACATTTACATTCGGAATTAATTAAAAATAATTGGATTCCAATGAAAGAACCCAAAAATATTACAAGTGCTATTTTGTTATCAATCCCTTTAATGATTGTCGCAGCAATTTTCACTATTGGGGTAATAAATATCTTTTCTAGTATTTCGTTGAGCGAGTTTGGACTAAATCCTGATGCAATATCAATAACAATTAACTTGAGTAGTGTTTTTGGGGTAATTTTACTTTTAATACTCCACGAGTTACTTCATTTAATTTTTATTCCGAATTTCACCAAATCAGAAAAAACGTACATAGGTATTACGCTGTTCGGGGGCTTTGTGGTAACGGAAGAAGAGATTTCAAAACCAAGATATATCTTCATTACAATTGCTCCTTTTATTATTATCTCAATAATTTTGCCACTTATCTTAAGTTCATTTGGGCTATTAACACCGACATTAAAGTTCTTAATAATACTAAACGCTATGGCATCATCAGTTGATTTACTTAATCTTCTCCTTATAATTAAACAAGTCCCGAAAAACGCAACTTTAAAGAGTAATGGACCAAACACATATTGGAAAAGCGTACAAACGAACAAACAAAAGAGTTGACAATAGTCAGCTCTTTTTGACTATCGGAGCAGCCATTTCTATAGAAGGGGAACCTCAACAAATGAAGGTTCCCCTAATTACTATTTAAAAATCAACATTAAATTTTAACAGAGCCAAAATTTAAAGAAAATATTTATTAGAATTTTAAAAAGGTATATGAATATATTTTTATAACATGCTAACATTCGAATTGTAAGAGAAATTACGATAGAAAGGAAAATGAAAAATGAATATTAAGGTTGAAATACTACCAAAATATCGCATTGCCTATGTACGACAAGTTGGTCCATATGGTCCTGCAAACATTCAAGTAATGGAAAAATTGAAACAATGGGCCACGGAGGAAGATTTGTTTACTAAATCGGCAATAATATTCGGAATTCCACAAGATCATCCGGAAACGACACTCCCTGAAAACTGTCGCTATGATGCGTGTATTGTTATCTCTAACGATTATCAACTGGAAGATTCGATTTGTGAAGGTGAACTAGCTGGGGGGGAATATGTTATTTGCAAAGTCAAACATACAGCGGAAGATATTAAAAAAGCATGGGCTGAAATTTTTCCGATGTTACAAAACAGCGGCTATCAAATTGACAATAAACCAATTATTGAAAGATACACGATTGATATGGTTGAAAATCATTATTGCGAGCTATGTGTGCCTATAAAACCGTTGTAGTTTTAATTGAGCTGAAATAACAACCCAATAAAAAAAGCCTTATTGAACTAAAATGTTCAGCAAGGCTTTTTTGACGGATTCACGCTGTAGGTCGTTCATTTAAAATAATGTGGATATAAGTTTTTATGCGAGTAAATCCAATCTCTCATCTCAAGTATCATTTCTTCATAACTTGGTACGGTAAATGAAAAATCTTTTCGGGTATTAAGTAAGGTTTTATCTACATTTACTGTATGAGAGGGTAAAATCGTAGTTTTATTTTCTTTTAGATATTTATTGAATAATTGGAGTAAATCAAACTTATTGATACTCGAAGGATTGACGAGATGGTAGATACCAGAGAGGTTCTCTGTTGCTGCTTTTTCTATTGCCTTTGCTAATGTTAACGTCGTTACACCATTCCACATTGCACCTGTATATCCGTTAATCGTACCTTGCTTCTTCATGAACCAATTAAATAAGCCAATGCCACTTTCCTTCATATCAGGACCAATAATCGAATTTCTGAATGTTAAGTGCCTGTCACTATTAATTTCTCCTAAACTTTTCGTGCGATCATAAAAACTTTCGCCATCATGTTTGCTTTTTTCACTATAGGGCGCTGCTTTTCCTGAGAAAACGCAGTCAGTACTTAGATGAATAAGCTTTGTATCTGTATCTTTTATTATATTGACAATTGCGTGTGGCAAATAGCTATTAAGAAAAACGGCTTTATCAGGTTTTTTATCACAAGCCTCATTTAAAACACCGATACAATTGATGATGGCATCAAAATTGTTGAGTAAAATCCACCGTAAAAAAGAAGGATCCGTAATATCACCAGTACTACTTTTGCCAAAAGGTAAGTGAGTTCTCGAATAGGTAGTGACGTTATGCCCATTTTCACGTAAGTAGTGGGTAATCGTGTGACCGGCCATTCCTGTTGCGCCAAGAATTAGAAATTTCATGGTTTTCCTCCCTTCCATTTATGTAATTCTTCTTGAATGTATGGCAGTTTTAATAATTTTTCTTTTATTTCTTCTATAGAAAGTATTTTTGTATTATTGGAGTTATATTCATCTGTTAGTGTAATTTTAGGAGAGCCTACTTCAAGGTATTTACTATAATTTAAATCTCGATTATCGGCAGGGATTTTATAAAAATTGCCCATATCGATTGCCTTTGCTGCTTCTTCCTTTGTTAGTAGAACCTCATAAATTTTTTCCCCATGGCGTGTGCCAATAATGTTCACTTTATTTTGGACATTAAATAATTCGAGTAGGGCTTGCGCTAAATCAGCGATATGTGCAGCTGGTGATTTTTGGACCATGATGTCTCCATTTTCCGCATTTGAGAAGGCGTATAAAACTAATTCGACAGCTTCATCGAGGCTCATCATAAATCGTGTCATTTTTGGATCTGTAACGGTTAATGGTTTACCTGCTTTTATTTGTTCGATGAAGAGGGGGATGACGGAGCCACGTGATGCCATAACGTTGCCATATCTTGTACCGCATATGAGTGTTTGGTTGGAAGTGAGCATTCTGGACTTGGCAATGAACGTTTTCTCCATCATTGCTTTTGAAATGCCCATTGCGTTGACAGGGTAGGCAGCTTTATCTGTGGAGAGGCAAATTACTTTTTTCACACCTGCGTTTATCGCCGCAGTTAATACATTATCTGTACCTAGCACATTTGTTTTAACAGCTTCAAGTGGGAAAAACTCGCAGGAGGGAACTTGCTTAAGTGCTGCAGCATGGAAGACAAAATCCACATTATACATGGCATTATGGATGCTTTGAATATCGCGAACATCGCCAATGAAAAACTTAATTTTATTATTTTGGTATAAAATGCGCATATCATCTTGTTTTTTTTCATCACGAGAGAAAATCCGGATTTCCTTAATCTCAGTTGTTAAAAATCGTTCTAATACTGCATTTCCAAATGAACCTGTACCACCTGTTATCAGTAATATTTTGTCTTTAAACATTGTGTTGTAATGTCGCACCTCCTAGATATGTGGGCGTTACTTAAGCCCTCTTTGATGTAAATCGGATTCAGAATTTTCTCTCGGGAAGTTATACCAATATGCTAATATTCCAGTGTATTTGCATGAAGGTTTTTTTTCCATAAGCATGCGATTAAAATCCCAATCTCCAGCAATATCTTTTCTTTCAGTGAATACTGCATCTCCGATAAAACTTCTACGAATGATTTTAAATTGTCCCGGTAATGAATAACTATTTGATTCATCTTTGATAAATGAGTATCCCGCTTTCGCGTACATATTGTAATAATAGATGTCATATGTTCCATCTACTTGTGCCAAGACATCTCTTATCGCAGGTAAGTAATAATCGTCGCTATCAATAATGGCTATATAATCACCAGTTGCTTCTGCAATACATCGGTTATAGGAAGCACTCGCACCTATATTGGTACCGTTTTCTAGTATCTTTAAGACCGGAAAATATCTTTGGTAGTCTCTTAATATAGCTACCGTAGCATCAGTTGAATCATCGTCACAGACGATAATTTCATAGGCATATTCTTTTGGAATGCTATTAAGCATTGTCACGATCCAATCGCCACTATTGTAAGCAGGTGTTAAAAAACTAATCTTCATTTGCAACCCTCAATTCTATCTTTATGAAACCGGCTTTGGTCAAAACTATTCTCGAATAAACGTGAAGATGCTTTCCAATATAATATGCATATACGGATGTAATCTATAGGCTATTATTCTTTTAGGGATTTTATAATTACACCCACGATTGGCAAAGAAAAAGCAGCAGTATCCTTTCAAAATAGTTGCATTCGAAAAGAGAATCATTATTGCCAAGACAGCTGAACTCGCTTAAATTGTTCACGGTATCCTCAGCATAAACATATTCTATTTATAACTTTTTTTATTAGGGGGATATTATGTCAAAAAATATAGCCTTTATTTGTAGTGTTGAATCCTATCGACTTTCTGAAGCACATATTTTCAAGGATCTTTGTCTAGTACCGATTTTACTTGGTGAATACTTGAATTATGATGTGACTATAGTGACAACGGATTTGAATGAATCCGTACTCCATCAAACATTTCCTTCAGTGAACTTTCAATACATACCTTTTGAAGGCGGTTTTGAGGCGAATATGAATACGTATTTAATGCAACATGCACAAGATATTGATATAGTCTTTACCATTGGTCCTTATCCATCCTATTTATCAATGCTGAAGACATATAAGCAATATAACCCGAACGGAAAAATTTATATGAAGTTAGATGTGAATAGGTTTTGGTTGGGTCGACTATTGACGTATGCTTATTTTGAAGAGCTGATTCAGCTTTGTGATTTAGTCACTTCTGAATGCGAACCAATACAAACTGAGATTAATCGTGTATTGAATTTAGATGTCAAGCTGATTCCAAATGGCTTTTATGAATTCTTCTCAACTGGGCCAGTATCCTTTGAGGAGAAAAAAAACAGAATACTTACAGTTGGTCGATTAGATGCGCCTGAAAAACAAATTAAGCTAGCGGTCAAAGCATTTTTAGCTGCTGAGCTTACAGATTGGGAGTTTCGCTTAGTTGGTCCTATGTCAGATGTTTTTAGACGGGATTTACAAGAAATTCTTGAAGGAAATCCGTTCGCTGCCCAGGTCATCATTTTAGGACCTATTTACGATAAGCATTTGTTAGAGCAAGAGTATAGGCAAGCAAAAATATTTTGCCTCACATCCACCGTAGAATGCTATGCACATGTATTTGCTGAAGCGGCTAAAAATGGGTGTTACATCATATCTACCAACGTTGATGGTGCTTCGGACATTACACAAAATCAACGTTTTGGAAAAATTCATCCAACATATGATTGGGAAAATATTGGGTTAGAATTAAAAAAAGCTGCAACACAAGAAGAATTGCTTGCCGACACATGTGGTGCTTTACAAAAGTTTGCGAGATCCGAATTGAACTGGAGATTTATTGTTAAAAAGATTGCTAGTTTTCTAGATGAAGAAGCATTAAAGTAGATGATATTTAATTGAATACTCCCTTAGCGCACATAAGTAGGAATGATAGATTATTGAATTGTCATTTCCCGTTACTTACCAATTGAGATATAATATGGCTAAGTCAACATTACTAGATAATCTTGCGTAGACGAGGGAGGATTAAGATGGAAATAGTGCGTGCAACAATGAGTGAATTAGATGATGTAGCTATACTTTTTGACGAATATCGTCAGTTTTATGGTAATAAATCGGATGTCAGCAGCGGGAAGGCGTTTTTACAATTACGTCTCGCGTTAAATGAATCTATTATTTTTTTAGCAGTTCATGAAGGTAAAGCGATTGGTTTCACACAGCTATACCCAACCTTTTCATCATTAGCTTTGCAGCGTGCATTTATATTAAATGATTTGTATGTTACAGAGGATGCGAGGGGATTAGGCGCTGGGAAGGATTTAACTGAGATGGTATTCCAGTATAGTCAACAGCAGCATGCCCGATATGTGACGCTACAAACAGCACCTGATAACGTGAATGCTCGTGGATTATATGAGAAGTTAGGTATGAAGCAGGATGAGTATTGTAATTACGTAAAATATTTTGATTAAGAAGAAGCATCTCGACCCTGGGGGGAGAGATGCTTTTGAATGTTAAGGGAATTGTGAATTTTTTGCCTGTGGATAATCTAGGGCATAGTTGTCGTCTAGGTTAAAGCGCTACATCCTCGAAGTCGCGGTCTGCTCCCTAAGGCAAAAGTGGTGGAACGCATACTTTTACTTCAGGATCGCAAGCAGCTGTCGAATGTAACGAGCGCTTAAGCGCATTTGTTCATGCGCTTAAAGCTGAGCAATTAACTGTTGCAAGTCCTGTTTAGAACGGGGGAGTGGAATGTTTTTGTCAAATAGCTTTTTGTTTTGTAATGTGATAGCCATTTCAAATACCCATGGTCGTTCCAAATGGGCTCTTTCTAGCACATCTTCTTGATGGAAAAGTGCAACTGGATCACCGGTATAAATGATTTGACCTTGTTCCATAACTAGGATAATGTCTGCCCATTCATAAGCAAGCTGAATGTCATGGGTGGCGAGTAAAAATGTACGTTCGCCGTTCTCTAATTTAGCTAAGTATTGTAATACTTGTGCGGCATAATAATTGTCTAATCCTGCAGTTGGCTCATCTAGCAGTAAAACAGCAGGCTCCATCGCAAGGACACCAGCCATTGCAACGCGTTTTTTCTGCCCGACACTTAAGAAGTGAATGGGCTTTTCGAGTAAGTCTTCAACCTCTGTTTGTGCGACGGCCCAAGCAATATTTTCTTCAATTATTTCCGGGGACCAACCGAGATTGAGTGGACCGAAGGCGATGTCTTGCTTGACCGTACCAGAAAAAAGTTGATTGTCGGCATCTTGGAACACGATTCCGACTTGTTGACGCAATAGTTTTAACGCTTTTCGGTTATAGCGTAGTTTTTCACCACAAAATGAAATACTGCCCGATGTTGGTTGTAAAATTCCGTTTAAATGCTGAAATAATGTCGATTTTCCAGCGCCATTATGACCTAGAATTGCGATTTTCTTCCCCTTAGGAATTTGTAATGTAATGTTCGTCAATGCATGTGTACCGTCTGCATAGGCATAGGATAAATGCTTGAGATCAAAGTAAAGTTCGCTCATATGATACCCCCTCCATAGATGACGAATAATATGGCAATGCCAGCAATGCCAAGCCAGTTTTTCTTGTTATAAGCAGCAGTTTCCTGCCAGTAAACAGGTTCACCCCCACGTGCCTGCATCGCATTATTTAATTCACGACTACGCTGGAACATTTCCGAAAATAATGCCGCAATTAGCATTGATGCAGAGCGCAGCCACTGCATAGGCGAATGGTAGCCGAGTCTTGCTTGTTGGGCAAGGTGAATTTTTTGCATACTTTCTAAGAAAATGAAAATAAAGCGATACGTTAGCTCCACTAGTTCTACAAATAACACGGGTAGACGCCACAGTCGTAGCACGTAACAAATCGACTGTACTGATGTTGTTAAAATTAAAAAATAAAGGCAGCTAATACTACCAAGTACAATGAAAAATAGCTCCTGTGCCATCGAAATACTTAATGTACCGATAAAGATTGTCCATGCACCCAGTTGGAGATTCCAGATATGTGAAGGTAAAACACTTGAAGTAGGGGCAAACGAAACCAAAATTGTCACTAGACTCGTGAGTAGAAAAAATCCTGGAAGTAGTAGAAGTTTTAGATAATACGTAAAAGGGATTTTTGCGCCAAAAATGATAAAAGCACTCATTACAATAAATGTAATGAGTGAAATATGTTCATCTCGAAATATAAGCGACAGTAGTAGTAATCCAAGTGAAAACGTCATCTTTTCTAGTGGATGGACGGACGCTAAATTATTCATGTAAGCATATTTGTCAATGAGTAGCATTGTTGTTAACCTTCTTTATGTTTGCCACGCATGAAACCGATGAAATAGCCGATAAAACCAGCACCGATTGCAGCTTGTAGCACAAATAATAAACTCTCAATTTCACCACTTGGTGGCTCCCAAATACTTTCAAACCATGGCTCATACTCTGCGTTAATCTCACCAATTGCTTCTTCGGCCTCTCCATCAGCACCACCGAATTCAGCGCCTTTTTGTACTAAGAGGGGAATGATGGCAAGTAGCACGACAATGGCTAGTAACAGTAAATTCTTTTTCATCTTAATGTGCCTCCTTTGTAGAGAATACACGTAATGCTTTTAATTCGCTGACATTGTATTTTTTTAAGAAGTTCATGACAATCACCGTTAAAATCCCTTCGCTAATTGCAAGTGGAATTTGTGTTAAGGCGAAGATCCCAGAGAACTTCGTGAATGAAGCCATAAAACCACCAACTTCAGATGGGAATGCAAGTGCAAGTTGAACAGATG
Organism: Lysinibacillus sp. NPDC096418; assembly: GCF_044762775.1. Taxonomy (NCBI): domain Bacteria; kingdom Bacillati; phylum Bacillota; class Bacilli; order Caryophanales; family Bacillaceae; genus Lysinibacillus; species Lysinibacillus sp. NPDC096418. The sequence continues at coordinate 44,553 of NZ_JBIWEY010000018.1, read as the reverse complement.
TCACGACATATGTACCTAAATCACCAAGCATTGCTGCAAAAAATACTGCTAGTGAGAATGAAAAGCCAATTTGTTGTGCCCCTTTAAAGACAAAATAGACGATAAATGGTCCGACAACTGCCATTGAGAAGACGTTTGCCCCTAATGTTGTTAACCCACCATGGGCTAAAAGTAAAGATTGGAATAATAATACGATTGTACCGATTACGCTCATCGCTAATGGTCCGAACAAAACGGTACCAAGGCCAACACCTGTTGGATGCGAACAACTGCCTGTTACTGAAGGGATTTTTAGAGCTGACAAGACAAATGCAAAGGCACCTGAAAGCCCCAACATCATTTTAGTTTCCGGATTCTCATCTATCGTTTTGCGAATAGAACGTAATCCTAAAATAATAAATGGAATGGATACAACCCACCAGAAAATTGCCCATTCAAGTGGCAAAAATCCTTCCATAATGTGCATAGCAAATGCACGATCTGGCACCATGATAAATGCTAATAAGAAATAACTAAGCTTCCAAAATGAAAATTTCAACATTCTTCCTCCTTTTGTTTTTTAGATTCATCACCAAAATTTGGGTTTGATTTCCGTTCCGCCTGGGCGCTTTCCGGGGGGCGCCCGATAAGCCGCGTCGGGGCAACAGGATGTTGGTCACAGGATGTGACGTTTTTAGCCTTTGTTCCCCTACAAGCCTCGCTCCTGGGTCACATCTAGGACGCTAATCCCCCAGGAGTCGCCCAGCCTCCACTACAATCAAAAGCATTCTAGTAGTGTTATGCTCTTTAAACAAATGCCAACTCATATTTTTGATGATGACCTTTTAGTGTGTGCAATAAAAAAGCACTTCTCCTTTTTGGAAAAGTGCATAGCAGAAAAAAGCAAATGAAAAAACGATTTGCTAAGCCGCACACCTATCCGCGTAGGTTGAAACTTGTCACGTATTTTTTGGCAGGTCTCCTGGCTTTAGTTCATCATTTTATAGGTCTTCCCATCCGTTGGACAGTGACGTATCTATAAAACTCCCTAGTACAGTGGCGGGACCGCGCCGGACTTGAACCGGCTTCCCTTTTAAGCAAGATGCAAGCACCTTACACCAAAAAATGTTATTGTTGTGAGTTTTCACGACACAGTGTAACACGGCTCAATGAAAATAATCTATCTCTTTTTGGAAAAATTTTTATTTTCAGTAATTTAAGTGTAGAAAATTCTGATATATTAAAGCGAAGTTAGGTGTTATTGCAGGAAATATTTGTAGAAATTTAATGGAGATTGCAAAAAATTTAAAAAAGAAGTCTTGAAATTTAATAATTATGAGCTATGATAGAAACAGTTTTTCATTATATTTTAAAAAACTAGAAAATTAATATAAATAAATCTATTAAGTGCTCGAAACTGTTCGAGATAATAGGGAAATCGGTGCAAATCCGGTACAGCCCCCGCTACTGTAATAGCTGATGAAATCGCAAATGCCACTGGTGCAAACTTGGGAAGGTGCGAAAGTAAAATGAAGCTTAAGTCAGGAAACCTGCTTAATTGATGGCACGCAAACTTTTCGGAGGGAGAAGTTGAAGCGAGGGCGGGTATCTATATATATATCTGTGTTCATTTGGCTTCAATAAACCTTTACTCTTCGTTATGAGTGAAGGTTTTTTCTTTTTCTTAAAAGTAATGAGGGGAGAATTACTTTGACAACTTGGAATTTAGAAGGCATGAAAACACATCTTTTTATATGCAATGGCAGCAGTTGCATGAAAAAAGATGGCGAAGATATTACGCAGGTGATTCGTGATGAAATTCAGACACTTGCCCTTGATAAAGAAATACATACGACTAGAACACGTTGTAATGGGAGATGTAAGGATGCATGTGTAGTTATTGCATATCCGCAAGGGAATTGGTACCGTGTGCCAACGACTGAGCATGCAAGAGCGCTTGTGCAAGATTTACATCATGAATCTTTACATAGTGAGCATGTATTTACACTTAATGAAGGTTCATTACGACGAACAGCACAAACGACGGCTATTAAAGGGATTGAAAAAGTGAAAGAGGGGTAATTGGACCGTGCAAAAAGGGAAAATTTTCGTTGTTGGCTTTGGCCCTGGCGATTTCAAACATATTACAACGCGTGCAGTTGAGGCACTGCAACAAAGTGAATTTATCATCGGCTATAAAACATATGTAGAATTGATTGAAGATTTAGTTAGTGCGAAATCAATTGTTAGTACGGGCATGACTGAAGAAGTATCCCGTGCGCAAGAAGCAGTTCGTCAGGCAGAAGCCGGAAATATTGTGTCGGTCATTTCTAGTGGTGACTCCGGTGTATACGGAATGGCAGGGCTTGTTTATGAAGTGCTAATCGAACTTGGTTGGACAGAGGCGACAGGTATCGAAGTGGAGATCGTACCTGGTATTTCCGCTATTAACTCTTGTGCGAGTTTACTAGGCGCTCCGATAATGCACGACTCATGCACAATTAGCTTAAGTGACCATTTAACACCGTGGAATTTAATTGCAAAACGTGTTGAAGCAGCAGCATTGGCGGATTTTGTTATCGCACTTTACAACCCGAAAAGTGGAAGACGTACGCGCCAAATTGTTGAAGCACAGCGTATTTTACTAGAGTATCGTTCGCCAGATACACCGGTTGGACTTGTAAAAAGTGCCTACCGAGACCGTCAGGAAGTGACGATGACAACCTTATCAGAAATGCTTAATCATGATATTGGAATGCTGACAACGGTTATTATTGGGAACTCTTCAACGTTCTTCTATGACAATAAAATGATTACACCAAGGGGCTACCAACGTAAATATACGCTTGGTGAAGAGAAACAACCATTACGTCCACATCAGCGCTTAAAAGAAGAAGCTGAACCATGGGCGATGAATCAAGAAACAGGTGCAGCGCGTACTGATTTTGCTGCAGATCCAAATGCGGGGCGAGTGACGCCAATAACAGCAGCCCCTCCAGTGAAAAAAAAAACAACGCTTGAGATGGCAACAGCTGCTCTAGCAATGGTGAAGGGGACTAGTGCGGTTAACGTAACGCCAAAACTAGTCCACCAAAAAATAGAGTCGATTTTTGAGCTTGCAGTAAGTCCAGGGGTAGCTAATAAATTTTTCACGCCTGCACAAATGATGATGTTAGCTGAGGTAGTTGGAGAAGAGGGTTCAATGGAGTACACACCAGACCATCAAATCCATTTGAAAATCCCAACATCAGAGCCGTCTGTAATTACAGACAAGCTTCGTAGTGTAGGTTTCTTACTTGCACCGATTGGGGATGTGCTGTCACTAAAAGCTTGTGATTTCTGTTATGGCGAAAAGGCAGATTCAATCCCTTATGCCGAAGAAATTCAAGGAAAATTAGGTGGTTTAGCATTACCGAAAACACTGAACATTGGATTTAATGGCTGTGGCATGGCATGTTATCGTGCAGTGTTTGATGATATCGGCATTGTTTATCGAAAAAGTAAATTTGATGTCTTTATTGGGGCAAAGCCAGTAGGGCGTACAGCCCATGCGGCACAACCGGTTGTAGAGGGCTTAGAACCTGAACAACTCATACCACTAATTACGAATATTATTGATGAATATAAAGCAAATGCACATCCAAATGAGCGGTTGTTTAAATATTTCAAACGTGTGAAAAAGATTTTACATTTTAACTATCAAGATATGTCTTCAAAAATAGAAGTAGAGCCAGCTCCGTGCGGCGACTAGTGAGGAGAGCAAAGATGAAAGCAATTTTATTTGTCGGCCATGGTAGCCGTTTAGCAGCAGGAAATGATGAGGTACGTTCATTTATAGAACAAATGACACCGAGAATTGATAAGGATTTTTTAGTGGAGACGTGCTTTTTAGAATTTGCTTCACCAAATATTGAGCAGGGAATTACGAATTGCGTGAAAAAGGGCGCAACAGAAGTACATGTTATTCCAATTATTTTGCTACATGCAGGGCATTCGAAATTGCATATTCCAGCAGAAATTGAGCATGCACGTGAGCATTATCCAAATGTTCACTTTACGTATGGCCAAACGATTGGTATTCACGAAGAGATTTTCTCAATTTTACAAGACCGTTTAGCAGAAACTGGTTTTGACGCTGAAGCAAAACATGAAGATACAGCGATATTACTTATTGCACGTGGCGGTAGTGATCCTTATGCGAATGGCGATTTTTATAAAATCACACGTTTACTTTGGGAGAGGCTGCCTGTGCAGTATGTTGAAAGTGCCTTTATGGGCGTGACAGATCCTCGAGTGGAAGAAGGGATCGAGCGTTGTGTGAAACTAGGTGCCAAGAAAATCGTTATGTTGCCGTACTTTTTATTTACTGGCATCTTAATGGAACGCATGCATGATATGCGTCAGCAGTTCAACGAAAAATATCCAGCGTGTGATATTCAGATAGCTAATTATTTCGGCTATCATGAGCGTTTACAAAATGTCCTATTAGAGCGTATTGACCAAGCAGTGAATGGTACTTCTACAGGCATGCAGGATTTAGAAAATTACCGAGCTTACGCAGAGGTGCATGGTCACGCACATCATCACCATCATCACCATCATCACGACCATGATCATGACCACCACGATCACGACCATCACCACCATCATGAGGAGCCAGTGAAATGATCTTCATGTTAGCGGGTACGAGTGATGCAAGAAGCTTAGCACTTGAATTGCAGGAAGGGAAATATGATGTGACAGCGACTGTTGTCACAGAATCTGCGGCGGCGAGCCTTGAAGAAGTTGGTCTTAAGCATTTAGTCGGTCGCTTAACGGCAGAAGAAATGGCGACGATTTTAACTGAGCAAGACTACGAAATTGTTGTCGATGCCTCTCATCCATTCGCAGAGGAAGCCTCGAAAAACGCGATGGTAGCGGCAGAAATGGCAAATGTTCCATACATTCGCTATGAGCGTGCCCATGAGCAATACGCGCATCCTCTTATTACAGTCGTTAAAGATTACGAGGAAGCCGCGCAGTTAGCAGCGGAAAAACGTGGTGTCATTATGCTGACAACGGGTAGTAAAACACTTGCGACCTTTACAAAGGTATTGCACGGTTTAGAAAATACACGCCTGATTGCACGCATGCTTCCACGACTCGATAATATGGAAAAATGTGATGCGCTCGGTGTGGTACAAAAGGATATCGTCGCCATTCAAGGCCCCTTTTCAAAGGAATTGAATGAAGCTTTGTTCCGTCAATATGATGTGACTTTAATGATTACAAAGGAAAGCGGTAAAGTCGGTTCTGTCGATGAAAAACTTGAAGCCGCACTTGCATGTAATATTGAAACAATTTTAATCGCACGACCAAATATAAAATATGGACAGCAATATTCTACTTTTGAAGAGGTAGTACAAGCTGTGACAGACAAATTAGGAGGCAACACAAATGGACTTTAAAACAGATTTCAAACCATTAACAGTAGACCCAGATAAAATTTATGATTACAGTTTCTCAATTATTGCAGAGGAGATGGGAGAGCATAACTTCTCAGAAGACGAATGGAAAGTTGTACGTCGTATTATTCACGCATCGGCTGACTTCGAATTAGGACGTAGTGTGATTATCACACCAGGAGCACTTGAAGCGGGCGTTAAGTCAATTCTTGCAGGTCGTCATGTCATTGCAGATGTGCAAATGATTGAAAGTGGTTCGGGGAGAAAAAGATTCCAAAAACATGGTGGAGATTTACACTGCTATATCGCAGATGAGGATGTTTCGATTGAAGCGAAAAAGCAAAATACAACACGCGCAATTATTTCGATGCAAAAAGCGGTGAGCTTACATGAGGGTGGAATTTATGCCATTGGGAATGCGCCAACTGCTTTACTTGAGTTAATTCGTTTAATTAAAGAGGGAATTGCAAAGCCAGATTTAATTATTGGGATGCCAGTTGGGTTCGTATCAGCTGCTGAGTCAAAAGAAGAGTTACTGAAAATTGAAGGAATTCCGTACATTACAAACGTTGGACGTAAAGGCGGTAGTACGGTAACAGTTGCAGCCCTAAATGCCATTTCACTATTAGCGGATGAACAGGCGAAAAAATAATGGAGCGAAAGGTAAAAAAGGATCCCAAAGATATGCGTCATGGCTACACAACGGGAGCCTGTGCAACAGCTGTCACAAAGGCAGCCCTTATTGCCCTCATTACGAATGAAGAACAGGAAACGAGTACGATTCATTTACCTGTTGGGCGTGATGCGACTTTTACCATTGAAAAATGTACATTTGACGGCAAAAAAGTGAGTTGTGAAACAATTAAAGATGCTGGTGATGATCCGGATGCCACGCATAAAGCGCTTATTATTGGCACAGTTAGTTGGGCAGATAAACCTGGTATTCATTTAGACGGAGGTATTGGCGTCGGGCGTGTCACAAAGCCTGGTCTGCCAGTACCTGTAGGTGAAGCAGCTATTAATCCAGTACCACGTAAAATGATTCTCGGTACTGTCCAAGAAGTGCTCGAAATATTTCACATTGAACGTGGGGTAAACGTTGTAATTTCAGTACCACTAGGTGAGGAAATGGCGAAGAAAACGTTAAATGGACGGCTCGGCATTATCGGAGGTATTTCGATATTAGGCACAAGGGGAACCGTCGTGCCTTTTTCGAGTTCCGCTTATATGGCAAGTATCGTTCAAGCCATCAGTGTAGCAAAAGCAGCAGGCTGTGAACATCTTGTTATAACGACAGGAGGACGCAGTGAAAAATATGCAATGGCGCAGTATCCAGAGCTACAAGAAGAGGCATTTATTGAAATGGGGGATTTTGTCGGCTTTACATTGAAACATTGTAAACGACAAGGCATCAAACAAGTATCTCTCGTAGGTATGATGGGGAAATTTTCGAAAGTCGCACAGGGTGTCATGATGGTGCATTCAAAGAGTGCTGGCATTGACTTTAATTTTCTTGCGCAGCTTGCTAGTGATGTAGGTGCAGATGAAGAAACACAGGTAGAAGTTCGGGAAGCGAATACCGCATCACAAGTCGGTGAAATTATGGCAGAAAAGGGTTACGACGCTTTTTTTCATCACCTATGTGAGGCTTGTTGCTACTCCTCGCTACATCATATAAAGGGCGGTATGACACTCGCAACATCGATTTATTCGATGAAAGGACAACTACTAGGAAGGGCTGAGAATATTGCATCCATCGATGAAATTGATTGGGATCGGGGATAACGGACAAGAAAGTTTACTGCCTCAGTATATCCAGTGGATTGAAGACAGTGAGGTACTTGTTGGCGGAGAGCGTGTACTCGAATTTTTCCCAACATATACAGGCGAAAAAATCGCCATAAAGGGTGGTCTATCAGCTCTTGTAGATAGACTATCAGTAGAAACACGTAGAATCGTAATTTTGGCATCGGGGGATCCTTTGTTTTACGGAATTGGCGGCTATTTAGCGAAGATGTTAGAAATCGAGGTATACCCGTATATGAGCTCGATGCAATTAGCGTTTTCTAAAATGGGAGAAAGCTGGCAAGATGCCTATGTGACAAGTATTCATGGGCGCTCTATGAAGGGCTTAGCCCAAAGGATTGATGGTAAGAAAAAGGTTGCACTTTTAACGGACGCAGACAATAGCCCAAATGCACTCGCACGTTATTTAAAGCATTTTGGTATGACAGAATACCGCGCATTTGTAGCTGAAAATTTACAAGGTGACAACGAAAAGTGTGGCTGGTACTCACTTGATGAGTTAGAAGAAGCTGACTTTTCGCCACTAAATGTTGTGATTTTAAAGCAAATAGATTCGCCGAAAAGTTATGCACTCGGCATTGACGACGAAGAATTTTCCCAACGTAAGCCAGATAAAGGGCTAATAACGAAAAAGGAAATTCGTGTACTAAGCCTACATGCTATGCAATTACAAAAGGGTAGTACAGTGTGGGATGTTGGAACTTGTACGGGCTCAATGGCGATTGAAGCAGGGAAGTTAGCGCCAGAGGGACAAGTGTTTGCGGTGGAAAAAAATGCACCAGATCTAGAAAATTGTCTGCAAAATCAGCAGAAATTCCGCGTAGATATTACAGCAATTCACAGTAAAGCACCTGAAGGCCTGGAAAACTTTCCAGATCCAGATGCAATTTTTATCGGTGGAACGGGCGGAGAAATGGTGGAACTATTAAAGCTTTGCTGTAAACGTTTGAAACCGAATGGGCGCATTGTTTTAAATGCAGCGACAATTGAAAATTTATATAAAGCGGTGGAAGCATTTAAGGCATGTGGCTTTGCAGTCGATATTTTACAGGCACAGCTATCTCGCAGTAAACCGATTTTAGATATGACAAGATTTGTACCACTCAATCCAATATATATTATTTCGGCACATCGAAAGGAAGAAAATCATGAGTAACTTAGGTATTTTATATGGTTTAGGCGTTGGCCCTGGAGACCCAGAGTTAATTACAGTAAAGGCATTTCGTATCATTCAAGAGTCACCAGTAATTGCTTATCCGAAAAAGCTAAAAGGTAGTAAAAGCTATGCGCACCGCATTGTTGAAGTCTATATTAATCCAGAAGAAAAGGATATGCTTGGACTTGTGTTCCCAATGACGAAGGACGCGGCTGTACTTGAACGTGAATGGACGAAATCTGTAGAGTTAGTATATGGTAAATTACAAGAAGGTAAAGATGTGGCGTTCGTTACAGAGGGGGACCCACTTTTATATAGTACGTTCATACATATGATGAAGCTGATGCAAGACATGCATCCTGATGTGGAAATTCGTACAGTGCCTGGTATTTCATCATTTAATGGATCAGCATCGCGTCTTGGTATCGCGCTTGCAGATGGTGATGATCATGTTGCGATTATTCCTGCACATGATGATTATGATGCAATGCGTCAAGCGATAGAAAGTCATGATGCCGTTGTCTTCATTAAAGTGGCGAAGGTCATCGATTTAATGCTTGAAGTACTGCGTGATTTAGATTTACTTGATAAAGCTTCAGTTGTGACAAAAGTAACATCAGATGAAGAAATTATTTGGGATGTACGCGAGCTAGATGGTGTCGATTTAGAATATTTAACATTAATGGTGGTGCGTAAATAATGAAGAAGATTTTTATAGTTGGTGCTGGTCCTGGAGATCCAGATTTAATTACGGTTAAGGGCTTACATATTTTACAAACAGCTGATGTTGTTATGTACACAGATTCTTTAGTGAACGAGGATTTAATCGCGAAGGCAAAGCCGGAAGCGGAAGTGATTCGTACAGCGGGTATGCATTTAGAAGAAATGGTTGGTGTGATGGCTGACCGTGTGAACGCGGGTAAAGTAGTTGCACGTATGCATACAGGTGACCCTGCGATGTATGGTGCAATTATGGAACAAGTAGCACTATTAAAGAAACAAGACATTGGTTATGAAGTGATTCCAGGTGTAAGTTCTGTATTTGCATCTGCTGCGGCAATTGGTGCAGAGCTAACGATTCCTGATTTAACACAAACGCTGATTTTAACACGTGCTGAAGGACGTACGCCTGTACCGGAATTTGAAAAGCTACGTAGTCTGGCGAGTCATCATTGTACAATTGCGCTGTTTTTAAGTGCAACGTTAACGAAGAAAATTGTTAAGGAATTACAAGGAGCAGGCTGGGCCGACAATACACCAGTCGCGGTTATCCAACGTGCGACGTGGCCAGATCAAAAAATTGTACGTACGACGTTAATTGAGCTCGATGAAGCAATGCGTGTCAACGGCATCCGTAAGCATGCCATGATTTTAGCGGGCTGGGCGCTAGATCCAGACATCCACGACAAGGATGAATACCGTTCGAAATTATACGATGCAAGCTTTACACACGGCTTTCGTAAAGGTGTGAAGACAAGTGATTGAGTTAAAAGAGGGCGTATACCCAGAGGTCGACCAGCGTCATCCCTATGCAATCGTAGCCATTACAAAGCATGGTGTGCAACTTGGGCGGAAATTACAACAGTCATTTTCGCAAGGTGACCTCTATTATATGGGGAAATTCGAGCATGGAGACGAGGAGCAAAAACATATTCAAATGTTTACGGGTACAGTGCGCTTGCTCCTCCCAACTTTGTTTAAGCAATATAAAGGGTTAATATTGATCATTTCACTCGGTGCAGTCGTTCGTATGATTGCGCCGATTTTACAAGATAAGAAGACAGACCCGGGTGTCGTTGTTATTGATGATCGAGGTGAAAATGTTATTAGTGTACTTTCGGGCCATTTAGGTGGCGCCAATGAATTAACGCATGAAGTGGCTGCTGCAATGGGAGCAAATCCGATTATTACAACGGCATCAGATGTACAAAAAACGATTCCTGTGGATTTATTTGGGTCACGTTTTGGTTGGGTGTGGGATAGTGATGAGAAATTAACACCTGTTAGTGCTTCTGTTGTGAATGAGGAGCATGTTGCCATCGTACAGGAAACTGGCGAGCAAAATTGGTGGATGCGTGATACACCGATGCCAGAACAAATAAAAGTGTATCCAACGACACAAGCGGCAATCGCCGTAAATCCTCATGCGACACTACTTATTACGGACCGTATTATTGAACCTGAAGAAGAAGTACTACTTGAAAATGGCGTGATTTATCGTCCTAAATCAGTAGTTCTTGGCATGGGCTGTAATCGTGGTACCTCAATCGAAGAAATTGAACAAGTCATAGATGAAACACTTGCTGAACTAAAGCTATCGAAAAAAAGTGTCAAAGCACTTTGTACGATTGATTTAAAGAAGGATGAGCAATGCTTTATCGATATTACCAAAAAATACGACTGGGAATTCATCACGTATACACCTGCTGAATTGAATGAAATTGATTTTCCAACACCTTCTGAAACGGTGTTTAAATATACAGGGGCGTACGGTGTGAGTGAACCAGCGGCAATGCGATACGCCCAGGTAGAGGCATTAATTTTACAAAAGAAAAAATCAGGCAATGCAACGATTTCTGTTGCAAGACGCCCATTTTAAGGAGGGATTGCATGAAAACGAATCGTTTTGTACTTGCCGGAACAGGTAGTGGTGTTGGTAAAACGACATTTACAATTGGTCTCATGAAGGCATTACAGGAAAAAGGAAAAATCGTGCAAGGCTTTAAATGTGGTCCTGATTATATTGATCCGACCTATCATACAGCAGTGACAGGACGTGTATCTCGTAATATTGATAGCTGGATGTTTTCTCATGAGGCAGTTCGAGATATTGTTGCACGTGCGAGCAAGGATGCGGAAGTTTCGATTATAGAAGGTGTCATGGGTTTTTACGATGGCAAAAGTCCTTTATCAGATGCAGGGTCGGCAGCTGAGATTAGTGTCGTTACAGAAAGTCCTGTAATTTTAATTGTCAACTGCGCGAGTATGGCAAGAAGTGTTGCCGCTGTTGTGAAGGGCTTTCAACTGCTGTCCGACAAGCCGAATATTGTTGGTGTCATAGCCAATCAAGTCGGTAGCGTTGGGCATTATGAAATTGCTAAAGCGGCCATTGAACAGGAATGTGGTATTCCAGTCATTGGGTATTTAAAACGTGAGGCAGACATTGATATTCCTAGCCGTCATTTAGGGTTAATCCCTGCAATTGAACGTGGAGAGCTGGATACCTTTTTTGATAAGCTTGGTGCATTGATGGCTGAGACGATTGATTTGGAGCTACTTCTCGCTCTAACAAAAGCGCCAGCACTTGAAGAAATAGGAAATCTATTTGTTGAAGAACCAAAAAAAGATGTATGTATCGCGGTGGCGAAAGATGCAGCGTTTAACTTTTATTATGAGGAAAATTTAGCGTTGTTACGTGCAAAAGGAGCGACGTTGCAGTTTTTCTCTCCATTAGCGAACGAGCCTGTACCTACTGAGGCAGATGGGCTATACATCGGTGGTGGCTTCCCCGAGGAATTTGCACAAACTCTTGCGCAAAATGATGTGGCGAAGCAGTCAATTCGGGATGCAATCAACAAGGGCTTGCCAACGTTAGCGGAATGTGGTGGCTTTATGTATTGTACAGAAGCTATTACGAATAGTTCTGGTGAGCGCTATGAGATGCTTGGAGTTGTTCCAGGTGAGGTAGCGATGCAAACAAAACTCGCGGCACTTGGGTATCGTGAGATTTTTGGCACAGAAGGTAACTTTTTAATTGGAGCAAATGAAGAAGCGAAAGGGCATGAATTCCATTATTCGAAATATAGCGGAGAGCATCTAACACCTGCTTATGAAACGAAAGGTCGTTTCGGTAAAAAGCAGGAAGGCTATAACATGAACAACTTAGTGGCGGGCTATACGCATTTCCATTTCGTTTCGAATCCACAACTCGTGGATAATTGGATGACAGCATGTAAGAAGGTGAAAAACGGTGACTAATTATTTTCCAATCCATTTAAATATCGAATATAAAACGGTCGTTATTGTTGGCGGGGGACATGTTGCAACGCAAAAAGTGGCATCGTTACTACCAGCAAAAGCAAATATCGTAATTATCAGTCCAACATTGCATGAAACATTAGTACCACTTGCCGAGAACGGTCAAATTACGTGGCGTGAAAAAGAATTTGAACCACGTGATTTAGATGATGCTTCAATGATTATTGCGACAACTAACAATCCAACGGTAAATGATGCGGTGCAAGAAGCGGCGCAGCATTGGCAATTATTAAATCGTGCAGATGTACAAGGGGCAAGTGATTTTATTACACCAGCAACAGTCCGTCGTGGGCCACTTGTATTAACTGTTTCAACATCAGGGGCAAGCCCCGCCTTAGCCCGAAAAATAAAAAAAGATTTAGAACAACAGTTTGATGATATCTATGAAGACTATGTGCATTTTTTACAGCAGGCTCGCTTGATGATTACTGCAACGATTGAAAAAGGCGAAAAGCGTACTGCGGCTTTAAAAGCTTTACTTGAACCGTCTTTATTAGAATGGACACGCAGTGGCGAAATCGACAAACGAGAAGCATACCTACAACAATTATTGACGGGAGAATTACTATGAGTAACGGAGTAGTTTATTTAGTTGGAGCGGGTCCTGGTGATCCGAAGTTGATTACCGTATACGGCCTCGAATGCATTCAAAAAGCAGATGTAATTGCATATGATCGCCTCGTTAATCCTAAATTGTTAGACTATGCAAAAAAAGATGCAGAACTCGTTTATTGCGGAAAATTGCCCGGGAAACATCACCTTATTCAAGAGGAAATACATGAACTTCTAGTCGCAAAGGCAAAAGAGGGTAAAGTTGTGACGCGTTTAAAAGGTGGAGACCCATTCGTTTTTGGACGTGGTGCAGAAGAAGCAGAAGTATTAAAGAATCATGATATTCCTTATGAAGTTGTTCCGGGTATTACAGCGGGAATTGCCGCACCAGCATACGCAGGAATTCCAGTTACACACCGTGATTTTGCCACAAGTTTTGCACTTGTCACTGGTCATGGTCGCGAAGAAAAAGGACAAGACTTTTTAAATTGGCCTGCGCTTGCAACAGGTATTGATACGGTTGCTTTTTATATGAGCGTAGGCAATTTATCATATATTGCGAGAAAACTGATTGAACATGGACGTAAAGCAACCACACCAGTGGCAGTCATTGAGTGGGGCACTACAGACAAACAGCGTACGATTACAGGACAACTCGATGAAATCGCAAGCATAATTGAACATGAAGGTTATCATAACCCTTCGATGATTGTTGTTGGAGATGTTGTCAATGTACGGGAGAAAATCCACTGGTTTCAAGAGCAACAATTAGAAATTTCGTAATAAGGGGAGAACAATATGTCAGTCATCGAAGCATTAAAACAAAGACGAGCAATCCGTAATTATACGACACAAGCTGTTGAAAAGGAGAAAATCGAACAAATCTTACAAGCAGCTACTTATGCGCCAAATGATAGAATGCGCGAGCCTTGGCATTTTTATGTTATGCAAGGTGATGCGATGAAACGCTATGAAGAAATGGCGACTGCCTATTTACAAGAACGATTTCCGACAAAACCGAATTTAGTTGAAAGTTCATTAAAAGTTGTGCAAACGACACCCGTTGCCATTGTGGTGACTGCAGATATCGCTGTAGGTGACGTCGATGCAACTGAAGACAATGTTTTTGCTGTTTGTAGTGCCATTATGTCAATGTGGCTAGCAGCAGAGGAACTTGGACTTGGTTTTGTGTGGCGTACACGTGGTGTTGGCCTTGTTCATGATACACGTATGCATGATTTTATCGGTGCAAGTGATACACAAAAGGTTGTTGGTACGATTTTCATAGGTTATCCAGAGGAGCAAGATTTACCAGACAAGAAGCGTACTTCATTCGTTGAAAAAACAACATGGCTTGCTTAAAGGAGATTAGAAGAAATGGCTAGAAAAGGTTTGTTTTTAATGTATACAGGTGAAGGTAAAGGGAAAACAACTGCTTCACTCGGTGTGACTTTACGTGCAGTAGGGCGCGGCTTAAATGTACGTTATATGCAATTTATCAAATCTCCTGAGCGTACATACGGAGAGCAAATTGCTCTTCGAAAGCTTGGTGTTGAGATGGAACAGATGGGGATTGGCTTTACGTGGACGAAAACGCCTGAAGAACATCGAGTAGCCCTTGCAAAAGCTTGGAAAAAAACGAAAGCAGCTTTGCAAGATGACAGCATTGATTTACTTGTATTAGACGAACTAAATAATGCCCTTGCTATTACAAAATTCCCTATCGATGATGTTCTGCCTTTAGCTGAAGTCATTGAAGCCATTCAAAATCGACCAGCAACGATGCATCTTGTCGTAACAGGGCGTAGTGCAAATCCTGCCCTTATAGCGATGGCTGATTTGGTTTCAACAATTGATGCGACGAAACATTACTATGACGAAGGAATTCCAGCAGTCAAGGGGCTCGAATTTTAACTTTATTCACATAGAAGCGGAGGTCACGGATTTTAGATTGATATCACAATTCAAAATCCGTAAGCACTTGCGCTAAGGGGCAAGTAATTGGAGGGAAAAGACATGCCTGCAAAATCAATTATGATTCAAGGAACTGCTTCAGATGTAGGGAAAAGTATGATTTGTACTGCACTTTGTCGTATTTTTTCGAATGACGGACTACATGTAGTGCCATTTAAGTCACAAAATATGGCACTCAATTCGTTCGTCACAGAGGATGGCGGAGAAATCGGTCGTGCACAAGGCGTACAGGCTGAAGCTGCACGTGTTGTCGCTACGACAGATATGAACCCGATTTTGCTAAAGCCAAAGCAAGAGATGATGTCAGAGGTAATTGTACATGGCAAGCATTTCTTAGATATGGATGCAAAAAGCTATCGCAACAATTTTGTCAGTGAAGCAATGCCGATAGTAGAACAATCCGTACGAAAATTACAAGATACATATGATGTCATTGTACTAGAGGGTGCAGGGAGTCCAGCTGAAATCAATTTAAAAGATCGTGATATTGCCAATATGCGTATGGCACATTTAGCCGATGCAGCGGTTGTTTTAGTGGCTGATATTGATAGAGGCGGTGTTTTCGCGTCTATTATTGGAACGTTAGCGCTTTTAGATGAGGCGGAGCGTGCTCGGGTGAAAGGTATCGTGATCAATAAATTCCGTGGGATGCGTGAATTGCTGGATGACGGACTTACATGGCTTGAACAGGAAACGGGAATACCTGTCCTTGGTGTAGTGCCATATATGGATGTCAAAATCGAAGCGGAAGATTCCCTAGCACTGTCTTCACTACGGTTTAAAAAACCGAAGAAGGGTGAATTTGCGATTGATGTAGCGATGATTCGTTTACCGCGCATTTCGAATTTTACGGATGTTGATCCATTTTTTGATGAGCCTGAAGTAGGTGTTCGTTTAATTGCAAATGTTGCGGAACTTGGGACTCCTGATTTACTAATTGTGCCGGGAACAAAAAGTACGATGGATGATTTAGCGTGGTTAAAGGCGCAAGGTTTTGATAGGGCTATAGAGGATTTACGTGCACAAGATACAAAAATCATCGGTATATGCGGAGGCTTCCAAATGCTCGGCGAAACGTTATTAGATCCTGATGCAGTTGAAGGAAATGGAAACAATGCACAAGGGTTAGCGTTATTGCCAATTGAAACTATTTTTGTAGGAGATAAAAAAACTGTACAGATGTCCGGTACGTTAAAAGATAATAGTACGACGTTAACTGGCTATGAAATTCATCTCGGGCGCACAACGATTCTGCGTGAAGAAGTGTCACCGTTTTTACAATTAGTAGATGGACGTGTAGATGGGGCAGTGAGTGAGGATGGGCAAGTAATCGGTTCGTATTTCCACGGACTTTTTCACAACCGTCAATTTACACGAAATCTTATCAATGAATTACGTGTGAAGAAAGGGTTAGCAATGCTACCGAGTGATGTGAAGAGTGATGCAGAACGCCGAGAAGATGCGTATAATATGCTAGCTAAACATATCCGTGCAAATTTAGATATGGAAAAAGTGTACGAACTGCTTAATATAGAGGTGAAAACATGACAAGAAAAGGCCCACTCGCTATTAATTATGAAGCATTATGGCAAGAAGGTATGAAAGATTGGCATGGTAAAATGCCAGAACGTATGGTAGATGATTCGTTAGAAGAGCAATTTTGGTCTCAGTCTATTGCACGTAAAAAAGTAGGACAAACCGACCCATATGCGGCACGTATTTTTGAAGCGATACGCGAAAAAATTGAGCCACAGCATTCTGTTCTAGAAATTGGTCCAGGCTGGGGGAACTACACGTTTCCACTTGCAGATTATGCGGAAAAGCTAACATGTGTGGATAGTTCCGAGAGTGTGCTGGCATACTTAGAAAGCTGTTTAAGTGATCAGCAGCATGTGGGCTATGTTCATGCGAAGTGGGAAGAGTTGGGCAAAAATTCGGTTGAGGCGCATGATGTGGTAGTCGGGGTGAATTGCTTTTATCGTATGTTCCATATTAAAGAGGCGCTTCGCCATATGAACCGTCTTGCAAAAAAGCGTGCCATCATCGGGATGACGACCGGCCCGATTCAACCACACTATGAGGTGTTACATGCGCAGTATGGCTACGATATCAAATTCCCACGTAGGGACTATATTGAGTTTTTAAATTTACTCTATGAAATGGATATTTATGCGGAATGTGAGATTGTTAAACTTAAACGTACATATGAATATGATTCTTATGAACAACTTCTGAAGACGCAAAGTAGTAAAATTTTAACTGAAGGATACCAACGTGCACATGTAGAGCAGGCATTAGCGCCATTTATTGAAGAAGTCGATGGGCGTTATTTTTATCGCCATGATTTTCATGCAGCCCTTATTTCTTGGGAACCGAAATAGTATTAACTACACATTGATAAAGATTATCAACTGTATTCTCCTAGTTATTAGGTGGAATACAGTTGTTTTTTTGTAGGGTATTTATGTTAATGTTGCGTTAAACATCGTGAAAGATGATGTGTACTGGATAATTTAGCGAGATTTTAATAAAAGTATTTAAATTTTTGTAACGAATACCGTTTTAAATCTATATATAAGTGTCACAGATTAAAAGTTGGCGAGAAGGAGGGGGAAGGTGGAGGATTTAAGTGAAATCTACAAATCGTATGCAGATGAAGTAAAGTATTTTCTTATTTGTTTAACTTCCAATGTAGATTTAGCGGAAGAACTGACCCAAGAGACCTTTTATCAGGCAGTAAAGTCCATCGGGCGATATAACGGTGAATGTAAAATGTCTGTTTGGTTATGTCAAATTGCAAAACATACATATTATAACTACTTAAAAAAGGAGAAACGTAATGCTCATATGAGTGTAGAAAATATGATGGATATGGGCGTTGAGATCCCATCTAAAGCTGATGTGCCAGACGTTCAGCTAGTTAAACGCAATACACTAGTTTCGCTACACAAAGAAATACATTCATTAAAGGAGTCTTATCGTGAAATATTTTTACTAAGAACCTCCATTGATCTTAGCTTTAAAGAGATTGGTGAGATATTTGATAAAAGTGAGAACTGGGCGAGGGTTACCTATTATCGTGCCAAACTAAAACTAGCAGAAAGGATTGATCTGAATGAATTGTAATATTATTAAAGATTTACTACCATCGTATATTGATGGAATTTGTAGTGAAGATAGTGTAACAGCGATTGAAGAGCATATACCACATTGCGAAGATTGCAAGCAGACGTTAAAAACAATGCAGCAGCAAACAGATTATGTTCAAACGATACCGGAAGAAGTGGCAAAAGCAATTACCCCTTTTAAAAAAATTAATAAAAAGAGCCGTATCCAAGTGTTTAAGGCTATTGTTATGACTTTTTTAATGACCTTTTTTATCACGGTTGTAGGTAATTTTGTTTATCAGGAGGTAGAAGTTGTTCATCAATTCTTTACCCCGATTATGAGGGCCGATGTCCATGTAGAACTAGAAGATATGGAGGAGTGGCAAAGCGTATATTTTAACGACAAAAAGTATTTGATATTCGACAGTATTTTTTGGAAAAAGGAAATAATTAATAGTGCAAGTAATGATAGTAACATATTGCTGAGGGTAAAAGATGAAAATGGTCTTGTAGTAGTAGATGAATTGAAGATAGAACCTGGAACAGGTGTAAAATTGGACAGCCTAAAGAAAGGTGAAAAATATTTCTTTGAAATTAAAACTACACAAAGAAGAACTTTTATTAATGCGACATGAGAAAAACAGAGACCTAGTCGTGGTCTCTGTTTTTATATAGCTGATTGGAGCGAGTGAAGCGGCTCATCAGACGCCCCCTGGAAATCAACCCCACGTTATGATGGATAAGTAGTTAGTACTGCTTACTCATGATATAATAACTATATTTATTACTAATCCAAATTGGTTTATAAAATTAAGAAACAAAGTAAATAGAGGTGAAGTATATGCAGTTGCATTTTTTAGGGACAGGTGCAGGGATGCCATCTAAGGAACGAAACACAAGTGCATTAATGGTGAAGCTGCTTGATGAAATCGGTGAAATGTGGCTGTTTGATTGTGGAGAGGCAACTCAACATCAAATTTTGCGTACATCTCTAAAGCCTCGTAAAGTAACAAAGGTTTTTATCACTCATTTACATGGTGATCATATTTTCGGACTGCCAGGTTTCCTTAGCTCACGTTCTTTTCAAGGTGGGGATGAGGAGCTAACAATTTTTGGTCCAACTGGCATACAACAGTGGATTGAGACGACACTTGCTTTATCTAAAACCCATTTGACATATCCACTAAAGTTTGTAGAGGTCAGTGAGGGGATTATTTATGAGGATGAACAGTTTATCGTACGAGCAGGTGAATTGCGTCATGTTGTGCCTTGCTTCGGCTACCGCATTGAGCAAAAGGACTTGCCGGGAGAGTTGCTGATTGAAAAGGCGCTAGAACTTGGCGTGCCAAAGGGTCCACAACTGGGGCAGTTAAAAAGCGGACAAGATGTTACATTAGATAGCGGTGTAATCGTACGTGCAACAGATGTATTGGCACCTCCTCAAAAAGGGTTTACGTTAGCTATTCTAGGCGATACAAAATATTGTGAAGAAGCAATTGCTCTAGCGCAAGATGCAGATATTGTTGTACATGAAGCTACATTTGATGGTTCTACAATTGATTTGGCAGCCAATTATGGTCATTCAACAAATACTGAAGCGGCGACTGTTGCAAGTCGAGCACAAGCACGTTATCTATTATTAAATCATTTAAGCGCGCGATTTTTACCAAGTGATTTACCAGCGTTTTTAGTAGAAGCGCAAGCGATTTTTGCACAAACTTATTTAACATCAGATCACACGATTTTTAGTTGGCAGAATGGTGAGTTGAATCATTAATTCAGACATTATACACATTGCTACGATTGACGGCTTAAAATAGTAGGAATTCTGTCCTGAAAGGAAAATAATCTGCTGTTTATTTGATATACAAGGAAAATCTGTATTCCATTGTTGCTTTTTGTAAAACTTTATAAATAAAACATAGGATACATAGCGAAGACTCTCTTCATGAGTTTTCGCCTTTTCTTTTACTGTTAAATAGTGAATTATTGATTGTGAAAAAATAAGTTGCAAGATAAGGTGAAGAGCATCTTTATCTAAATTACAGTGAAAATGTACTAGTTATAAATAAAAGATCTAAGTAGAATCATCTCCATGGAATGGATTTACATGTGGAGAAATTACGATTTGACACAAGTAACAACCTGTTGTTAATATTAAGTTGTTACTTTTCAAACGCACTATTTCGAATATTGAATTTACATATAAGTTGAAAATTATAGCAGCAGTCGATTTTTGAAAATGATCAGCCCCTGTCTGTTGAATAGGCTGATAGAAGAAATGGATGCTCTAGACGCCATGAGATATGAATCGGAAAAAATCAAATTGTGCATTAAATTTATTCTATCCACTTTAATGAAACACGCACATCAAATGATAATTTACTAACAGAACTAGAAATGGCTTTATGCACTATGCGGTGAAAACGTTATTTCACCACTTTAAAAACGGATAAAACCGTTGATAAATCAAGACTTATAAAGGGAGATGAGAATATGAAAGTATTAAAAATGTTAAGTATTACTTTGGGGATTTCTGCTTCATTACTTTTAGGTGCTTGTGGTGATGAGGAAGGTAGTAACAATTCAATAGAAGGATCCGCAAGTATTGAAGAACAGGTTAATTATACAATCGTCGGGATTGAGCCAGGTGCAGGTTTAACAGGCCTTTCACAAGATGCATTGGAGCAATATGAAAACCTAGAAGGCTGGATATTAGAGGAAAGTTCTACAGCAGGAATGTTAGTTTCCCTCAAGCAGGCGATCGACAACGAAGAGCCAATCATTATTACGGGTTGGAAGCCTCACTGGAAATTTTCTGCATATGACTTGAAAATACTTGAAGATCCTAAAGGCGTTTTAGGTGGTGCAGAAAATATTAATACACTTGTAAGAAAAGACTTAGAGAAGGATTTACCTGATGTATTTACAGTACTCGATCGTTTCTATTGGGAGCCAGAAGATATGGAACAGGTAATGTATAACGCACAGGACGAAGACTTTGAGGATGCGGCTGCGAAATGGATCGAAGATAATCAGGATAAAGTCAATGAATGGACTAAAGGAGTAGCAAAAGCAAATGGCACAGAAGTGGAGCTAGTATCTACCCCTTGGGACTCAGAACGTGCTTCAAGTAGTGTGGTAAAAGCTGTGTTAGAGCAAATAGGCTATAAAGTGACAGTCACACCTGTAGACCCTGCTATTATGTTCCAAGCAATTGCCACTGGCGAAGGTGATGCAACTGTAGCACCTTGGCTACCAACAACCCACAAGGCGTTTTATGAGAAGTATAAGGAGGATATCGTCGATTTAGGTGAAAATCTAGAAGGCACACAAAACGGCTTTGTTGTGCCAGCTTATGTGGACATTGATTCAATAGAGGATTTAGAGCCGAAAAAATAATGTTATTAAGTTGTAATGTTGGAAGAATGCCGGACACAGTATGCAGTAATCGAATTTAAAAAACTAAGAACAGAGCGAAAACTTCTCTTGTGATTTGTCTCGACAACAATTACGAGAGGTGAGTTTTCGCTTTTTAAATAGTAGATTATTGGATTCATAGAAAATCTACAATAAGTTACTGTAATGAACGCTTTTTATTTTTAAAAAATAAAACCAATAAACCTAATAGGAACTGTAGTTCGCCTAAAATGATGGAGAATTAAAAATAATAAAAATCATGCGAGTTTTCTAAAAGGTTTGTACTTTTCCTCTGATTTTTTAAAATTCCAAATTTTAGTGACGGATTAATGACAGTTTACTAACCGAAATAAATCCAATTCGCTAACTTTGGTAAAGAATGTATTAAATGTATTGATTGAATATTGTATGATGAAAATGAAATTATGCATTGTTGTCGGGGGGAATGGTGTTATGGTGAAGTCAATGAAGTGGAGAATGATGCTCGAAATTATGGTAATTGTCATATTGATTATCGGCGCATTTTCTGTCTATATCTTTCAAGCGACCTATAAAAGTGAAAAGAGTAATGGTGAAGCTCTCGTCAATTCAATCGCTATGGGGATGGAAGGGGCTATTCACTCTATGGCAAAGTCCGAAGAAATTATGGAGAAGGAAATGATTGCTGAGTCTGTAATGGCTTCATACATAATTAATAAGGGTGCTACATATGAAGATCTAAAAGAAATTGCTGAACGTAGTGGTATGGATGAAATTTGGAGTACGGATGATAAAGGAAATACAGGAGTGACTTCTATTGCACCTTCTATAGACTTTAATTTTGGCTCTGATCCAAACGGGCAAGCAGCAGAATATATGCAGCTACTAGAAGGTAGTACAAAAGAGATTGTTCAAAAAGCACAAATCCGTGATGTTGACGGAGAATTTTATAAATTTGTAGGCGTTAGTAGTTGGGATCCAGCAGCTCCACAAATTGTGCAAGTTGCACGCCATGGTCAGCAACTTCTCGATTTAGAAGCGAGTATTGGTAGTCAATATTATATTAATGAGTTAAAAGACAATTTATCATCGAACGTGTTATTTGCAGCGGTTGTCAACGATGCAGGGGAGGCTATAGTCTCCACTTCAGAAGATAAATTAGAGGATATTGGTTTTACAAAAGATCAATTTTCGGCAAAGACTGCGTCAAATTTCTCAGGGAAATATGACGGTACGCGTGTAACACAATATATAAAGCCGCTATCAGATGGTTCGTACTTAGCAGTTGTTGTATCAAATAATGTATTATCCAATATTTTAATGGGTACGATTATCGCCTCTTTAATTGTTGTATGTATCATTTTCATGACAACTGGACATGCAATATCTAAACAAGTATCGCGTATTTTAAGTGTCCGAGATTCACTTGAAGATATTAGTCAGGGTGAAGCGGATTTAACGAAGCGTATTAAGGTCACGTCTCAAGACGAAATTGGTCAGCTCGTGATGTCCTTTAATAAAATGATGGAAAACTTCCAATCAATTATGCGTGATTTAAAGCAAGAGGCACATCAAATTAAAGATGCCACAAGTATTATTCATAGTAATGCCTATGATACACTTGCTTCTTCTCAGCGTATTCAAGAAGAGTCGAGACAGGTTGCACAGGCAACTTTCGGGCAACTAAAAAATACAGAAGATAGCACGCATTCGATGGAAGAATTAGCACGTAGTATTCAGCATATTTCTGACTCTATCGCAGAAATCTCTTCAATTTCTCGTAATACCGAAGAAAACGCTAATAATGGCTTACACATTATGAATCGTTTACAAAAACAATTATCTGCTATTTATGAAAAGACGGATGTATCAGTTGTGAGAACACAAGAGTTAGTTAAATTATCAGGAATGATCGGTGAATTTACGAATGTAATTACAGGTATTTCTGACCAAACAAACTTATTAGCATTGAATGCATCTATTGAAGCAGCACGTGCTGGTGAAGCGGGTAAAGGCTTTGCTGTTGTAGCAGAAGAAGTACGAAAGTTAGCAGAAGAATCAAAAGTGGCAGCTGAGCGTATTGCTCAAGTTGTTTCTAGTGTGCGAGTAGAAACGACAGAAATTGTAGCAGCAATCAATTCTACAGCAGAGGTATTAAACGCTGGCAGAACAATAGCTAATGAGGCACAACAAGCATTTGAAGGAATTAATAATGGCGTTCAAGTCTTAGCTGACCAAGTTGATTTAGTATCGAGCTCAACAGAAGAGATAGCAGCGAGCACCGAAGAAGTAACAGCTACGATGGAAGATGTTTCGTTACTTGCTAAACAGACCTCTACAAGTGTTGATGCAGTAGCGCAAAAAGCGCAAGATCAAGCGACTAGTATGAATGAAATGACAGCCGTCATTGATAGATTGAACACAACAGCTGAAACATTACAACAATCTGCTGGTAAATATAAAGTATAACAATGGAGCTGCCCTATAAGAAATATAGGGACATAAGGTAAATCTCCTATTAGTTTCGGAATGTTTAGAGAAATATAGTGCGTTTGATAGCGTATTTACGTATAATTGAGTAAAGGGGTGTGGTTTTATGGATCAACAGAAAATGCCACCAGCCGTTTTACGTTTACTCGTTATTTTTCCAAACGTGCTGAGTTATATATTATTAGGTGGCCTTATTATTTTTGTTTTAACAAATTATGCAGAATTAAAGGCCGCAGATAATTTAAAAATATGGTTTATCTCAATTGCCGCTCTTACACCGATGTCTTTGATGACTACATACAGCATAGTGAAGAAAATTCGCGCAGGTCATATGTGATAAATGTTAAATGAAACCTATCAAAAATAGAACGCCCGCAATTGTTAGAGAATATCTAGTGATTGCGGGTGTTCTTTATAGTTGTACTTTCAAGCCATTCAACATAACTGTTGTAAAGGTGTTAATCTCAGTTACTAAATCAAATTCTTCGTTATGAATTAACCAATCATAGACATTTGCACGCATGCATCGTTGCACAAGAGCCTGCATTTGCACCAGCTCTAAATCCTCTCGAAATTCTCCAAGACGAATCCCTTCCTCAATATACGTATTGAGAATTTGAAAAATTTTTCGTTCTGAACTAATTAAATAATGGTCTCGTTCAACTTGATTGGTCATCGCAGCTGTATAGACTGTTCGCATTAAATCCTTGCCCACAACATTTATCAAATATAACATTTGCTCTTTGTAAAGCGTTAAAATCTTCTCACTTGCAGGCAATGTCTGCTCCATGTTTTTTTCCACGATACTATAAAAACTATCTAGTTCTTTAAACTTTTCTAAAATAACATCATATTTGGAAGGGAAGTGGGTATAAAATGTACCCTTTGAAACGTTGCAAGCTTTTGTAATTTGTTCAACAGATACATGTTCAAATCCATATTTATTAAATAAATCTAAAGAATTTTTTAGTAATTTTTCTCTCGTTTCTAATGCCTTTTTCTGGCGAGTAGTTAACGGATTCATAATATCCGACCTCCCAAAATATTATATTCTAAAATAATTATTCACTTAATAAGGTAAATTTATGTATTGACGATAGATATTGGGTTTTATTATGATTTAATTGACCGCAGTCAATGACTTTGGTCAATTAAGTTTTCTTGTCATTAATGGTACGTTAAAAAAAGTAAATTTGCTAGTGTATCATTTAATTTATTTTAAAATTTATGGGGAAAAGGGAGGACTACACATATGACAACAATACAGGGTGTAAAAACATTAAAGCATTTTATCGGTGGGAAAATGGTCGAAGGTAAAAGTGGACGTTATGGATCAGTATACAATCCAACAACAGGAGATGTGCTTGCAAAAGTGCCCCTTGCTACGGCTGCAGAGATGCAAGAAGCGATTGAACTGGCGCATGAAGCTTTTCCAAAGTGGCGCGATACGTCAGTGGCAAAACGTGCAGAAGTAGTATTGAATTTCCGAAATCTACTTACTGAAAATGTAGATGAGTTAATCCGAATAATATGTGAGGAAAGTGGTAAAACCGCTGAGGATGCAAGAGGTGAAATTACACGCGGGATTGAATCCGTGGACTTAGCAATTGGTGCTCCTCATTTAGTAAAAGGAGAATATTCGGTAAACGTAGGTGGCGACATTAATGCTTATTCTGCAAAATATCCGCTAGGTGTTGTCGCAGCTATTTCACCATTCAATTTCCCGATTATGGTGCCATTAGCTCAAACAAGTATGGCTCTCGCTGTTGGTAATGCTGTTGTGTTAAAAGCATCTGAACGTGTACCTATGACTGCTTTATTTGTAAGTGAATTGTGGAAAAGAGCGGGTCTACCAGATGGCATTTGGACTGTTGTAAATGGTGATAAAGATGCTGTAAATGAAATTTTAGAAAATCCAAAAGTACAAGCAGTATCGTTTGTAGGATCGACCCCAGTTGCCAAATACATTTATGAAACAGGTGCGAAATATGGTAAACGGGTGACTGCGCTAGGAGGGGGCAAAAACAACATGGTCGTAATGCCGGATGCGGATCTTGAACAAGTTGCTAACGCATTTATCGGAGCAGCATATGGGGCAGCATCTCAGCGTTGCATGGCTATTTCTACGTTAATGCCTGTTGGCGAAGAAACAGCAGACCGTCTTGTAGACATTTTAAAAGTGAAAATTGCAGCGTTAAAAGTAGGGTCTTATAAAGAGGTCGATACTGATTTTGGCCCAGTAATTTCACAACAATCGAAAAAGGCGATTTTAGCAGCAATCGATCGTGGTGAATCTGAAGGGGCGAAAGTTGCTTGTGATGGGCGTGAACTAGATATAGTCAAAGAATCCAAAGGTTTCTTTGTAGGTCCGACATTATTAGATCATGTAAAACCAGGCATGGAAATTTATGAACAGGAAGTCTTCGGTCCTGTTCGTAATGTAGTACGTGTGGCTTCATTAGATGAAGCGATTCAGCTAATTAATGAGCATGAACTTGGAAATGGTGTGACGATTTTTACAAACGATGGTTTTGCTGCTCGGAAGTTCACGACAGAGATAGATGTAGGGATGGTTGGTGTGAACGTCCCAATTCCAATTCCAGTTGGTTATCATAATTTTGCTGGGTTTAAGGGGTCTCGTTTCGGTGAAGGACATATGTTTGGACCAGATCAGGCACGCTTCTTTACAAAAACGAAAACGGTTTCTGAACGTTGGATGACAAGTAACGTGTCAACATCATCAACATTTGCGTTTCCAAGTAATAACGACTAAGTGCATACAAAAAGTTTTTTAAAAGATTGAGAGTGATAAGGAACTATCATTAAGGGGGATGGGATATGATTCAAACAAAATCAATCTTTACAGTTAATTCACCAGAGACAATCATTTATGGTAGAGATTCATTTGAAGTAGTAGGGGTGTATGCGAAAAAGTTAGGAACAAAGGCTCTCATAATAAGCGATCCGATTATGGATAGCTTAGGCTTTGTTCATCAATGTACTTCTTTTTTAATTGCTCAAGGATTGAGTGCAGTTTCGTACTTGGGTATCACGTCAGAGCCTGTTGATACGTATGTAACAGAAGGTCTCGATTTACTACAGTCTGAACAATGCGACATCATCATTTCAGTAGGTGGAGGCAGCTGTATTGATACTGCGAAAGCTATTGCAGTATTAGCAACAAATGGTGGTTATGTTGGTGATTATATGAAAATGCAAAAGATTGCAGATCAAACACCGATACCTCATATTGCTATTCCAACGACTGCTGGTACAGGCTCAGAGGCAACAGACGCGACAGTTATTACAAACACAGCGAATGATGTCAAAATGATGATTAAGCAACCTGCATTTTTACCAAATGTAGCAATTGTTGATCCGCTACTAACAGTGTCATCACCGCCAGCAATCACGGCAGCAACGGGAATTGACGCGTTAAGTCATGCAATTGAAAGTTATTTATCACGTTTAGCCCATCCATATTCTAATGTCCTTGCGTTATCTGCAATGGATTTAATCGTGAATAATATTTTGAAAGTGTACGAACAAGGTGATGATATTGATGCACGAGAAGCAATGTCACTCGGTGCTATGCAGGCTGGTTTGTCGTTTTCTAATGCTTCTGTTGCTTTAGTTCATGGCATGTCCCGCCCTATTGGAGCGCTATTCCATGTGCCACACGGAATTTCGAATGCAATGTTGCTACCTGCTGTATTGGAGTATTCAAAAGATGCATGTGTAGATCGTTTAGCAGATCTCGGTAAATTCTTTAATAAAGAAGGAGAGGTGTTGACTCAAGACGAACTTGCAGATTTAGCAATCGCCTCTATTAAGGAAATGTGCAGAAAGATGGACATCGGTAACTTACAGCAGTGGGGCATTGAGGAAGATGCCTTTTATGCAGCGATTCCGAAGATGGCTGCTGATGCAATTGCTAGTGGCAGCCCAGGAAATAATCCAAAAGTGCCAACACACGGAGAACTAATGGAACTTTATAAAATCGTGTACCATTATGAATTCTAATCTATATTTCCGATTAATATAATAAGAAGCTACCCGAAAAATCATTTTTTTGAGACCATTCGGGTAGCTTCTTTTTTGAGTATGAAAGTGATGGTGTATTAAGGGTTTGTATTACTATAAGAATAAATAGTTACGTTGTAAGACTATTATTTTTTGACTTTTCATAAGAATGGAGCGACAAATAGATTTTTTAAAAGCTATAATAGGGTAACTATACAATTAAACATAAATGGAGTAGATTGAATGAAGAAATACAAAGTAGGTTTCCTTTTGATTCTAGTGTTTTTCTCAAACCCAGTAAAATCTAACGCTGCAGTTAACTGGGATGGTGCACAAGTTGTGAAAGATCAAACAGGGAAAATGACGTTTACGAAAGACGTGAAAGTTTATAAGAAAAATGCGAATGGTACATATAGTTCAATGATAGTTAAACAAAACAATTATTTCCGTGTTTATAATATCGAAAAATACGACAATAAAACATTTTATTGGATGAGCTCTGGCTATCGTGTACAAGCAACAGATTTAGTTGTTTTTAAGGAAGTGCCTTTTGAAATCCGTTCTTCACTTTATAAAAATCCAGGATATATCGTAATCAATCGTCAAGGAACTACTGCTTATTTTGAAGACAAATATCCGATGATAAACCTTGTATACGGACAGCATTTATTTACTGAATACGTATCAGAAAGTTATTCTACCGTTGTTTCTTTCAACAAAGGGAAATTAAATTACTATTATAGTTCTCATGAGGGAAATCCAGTAGATGGCAATATAGATGGAACAGATATTAGAATTGTAGAAACAACAAAAAGAGATATAGGATTTTATGCATTAACAGACGATACACAGATGCTCATAGGACCAATTAATGGTGCTAGAGCAGAGGAAAGGTATGAACAGTCAATATTTGGTGAAATAGACCATACAAAACCGTTATTTATCATTCCGAAAGGCTCAGCGATTAAATCTTTAGGTATAGAGTTAAATGGATATTTATATGTGCAATCTATAGCTGGCAGAGGCTATATTCCTGCAAAATTACTAAAACCTGTTCAAAATCAGGGCAAACGCTATATCCGGTATGGGTTTGTAGCTAAAAGTTTTGATGGATCTCAAGATATTGAGCTGAAACGTTTTCATGAAGCTTCTTTATTTACTGAAAATAATGAAACAGCTTTGATTCAAGTGAACGGAAAAATGTATACTGTACCGAAAAATGTTCTCGCTACAAAAATACCAAATGAATCACCTACGATTACAACGTCTTTCTTACCAAATGAAACACTTCGTAAATTAGCATATAAAGATGGTAAAGAAATTAGAGTATATAACAAAACGACCAACAATCGTTTTGAAGCTGGGAATACCTACTTTATTAAGTATGATGAAACGGACCAAGCTTTTTATTATGAAATAGATGGTGTCAACTATACTTTTGAAAAGCCGATTAAGGAAGGTTCAAAAGTTACTCGAGCAGAGGACACTTCTAAAGACGAAGGATATGTTCGAGCTATACATTACACATTCACTACCCCAGCAGGTCCATTTAACAATGTTGTTGAAACTTCATTTGACAACTACTTTGCGCCCGGCTATGGTTTAATTGCTAAATATGGTCAGCATCTTATATCTTTCTAAGACAAAAATAGGTGACTTCTTGTTCGTTTTTGAACAGGTAGTCACCTTGTTTTTTTAATCAAGAATGAATCACTAGAATGCTATAACTAATAAAATTATATCAAATTCGAGATATTATTCTTGCATACTTATCACTTGCATGGTAAAGTGATGATACAGAGCAAAGAGAGGAGGACGAAGCGATGCGAAAACATACACTAGGATCACTAACATGGCTACGTATGATGCGCTTTACCAATCAAAGTAATCTGCTGTCTAATGAATTTCTAAAACGATTTGACTTAACAACGGCGCAATTTGATGTGCTAATGCAAATTAAGACATATGCGCCATTAACGCAATCAGAACTCGCTGAAAAAGTTACTGTCACGCAGGGTGGTATGTCACGTATGCTCGCACGTCTTGAAAAAGAAGAACTGATTGAGCGTAAGCAAGATTGGAAAACAAAAACAATTTCGCTAACAGCCAAGGGTGAGCAAATGATTGACGCAGCAACACCAAGTCAACTTCATTTTCAATCCTCGTTTTTTGAAGATGTTCTAACAGAAGAAGAATTGAAAACACTATATACACTAATGTCGAAATTAGAAAAGAATAGCCGAGAAAAAAAATTACCGACAACGTAATTTTTTTTACACCATCACTTGCGTAGTCAAGTGAAATATAGGAGGAAACTAAAATGAAAAAATTAAGCGGACATCATCATATATCAATGTTAACGAAAAACGGGAAACGTAATAATGATTTTTATACAAAGGTTCTTGGCTTACGTCGTGTGAAAAAAACAGTCAATCAGGATTCACCATCTATGTATCACTTATTTTATGGAGATTTGACGGGGGCTGCCGGTACAGAATTATCCTTCTTTGAAATGCCGGTCGCAGGACGAACAGTACGAGGGACGAATGCCATTACTCGCATTGGATTACTTGTACCAAGCTATGAAAGCTTAGTATATTGGAAAAACCGTTTTGAATTATTAGATGTCGAGCATAGCGAGATTACTACTTATGCAGGCAAGGATGCTCTGTTTTTTGAGGATCATGAAGGTTTACGTATGGTGTTGTTAAATCATAATGGGCAAGAGACACCAGTAGGGTGGCAAGCATGGGAGGATTCAAAGGTTCTTGAAGAGCATCGTATATTAGGTATGGGTACAGTGGAAATGACAGTACGTTATTTAAGCCGTACTGTGAATTTATTGAAAGAGCTGTTTGATTATATAGTTGTTTCTGAAAATGACAAAGAAGCACGACTGCAATCAATCAAAGATGAAACATTAGGTGAGATTGTTGTCATTGAGCAGGAGGGACCAAGTGAAAAACCTGGTCGCGGAAGTATTCACCACCTTGCATTACGTGTAGATACTGTTGAAGAATTACACAAATGGGATGCATTAATTAAAGAGCGTGGCTTAGACAGTTCGGGTGTTGTCGACCGTTATTACTTCCAAAGCCTCTACTTTAGAGATCGTAATGGCATTTTGTTCGAAATGGCGACAGATGGACCGGGCTTTACAGTAGATTCAAAGATTGAAGACCTAGGTAAAGAACTTGATTTACCTCCATTTTTAGAAGGTAAACGTACAGAAATTGAAGCAATTTTAGAACCGCTAGATTAAAGGAGCGAAACAACATGGAAAACTATCGTATTGATCAATCAAAAGGTATTGAATTTGGACTATATTCACTCGGGGATCATATCCCGAACCCACTAACAGGCGAACGCATTTCTGCACAACAACGCATTAATGAGCTAATTGAAGCGAGTAAATTAGTAGAACAAGCTGGCATTGATGTATTTGGTGTCGGTGAAAGTCACCAAACGTATTTTACAACACAGGCACATACAGTCGTTTTAGGCGCTATCGCACAGGCAACTGAGAAAATTAAACTAGCAAGTTCAGCAACTGTGCTAAGTGTATCTGATCCGGTACGTGTGTATGAGGATTTCGCAACAATCGATTTAATCTCGAATGGTCGTGCTGAAATCGTGGCCGGTCGTGGTTCTCGTGTCGGTGCCTATCATTTACTAGGCGTTGAATTGCAAGATTATGAAGAGATTTTTGAGGAGAAATTAGAGTTATTGAAAAAGATAAATGACGAGGAGCTTGTGACTTGGAAAGGGCAATTCCGTGCGCCGCTGGAC
Source organism: Lysinibacillus sp. NPDC096418 (assembly GCF_044762775.1). Taxonomy (NCBI): domain Bacteria; kingdom Bacillati; phylum Bacillota; class Bacilli; order Caryophanales; family Bacillaceae; genus Lysinibacillus; species Lysinibacillus sp. NPDC096418. The sequence continues at coordinate 12,796 of NZ_JBIWEY010000018.1, read as the reverse complement.
AATGCTCGAATCTTGCCTCAACCTAAAAATGGTTCCTTACCAATTTGGCGAGCAGTAGGTGGCCCACCTGCTAGTGCCATTAAAGCTGGCTATATGGGAATCCCGATGATGTTAACTACATTAGGTGGCCCTGCAGTGAACTTTAAAGCTTCTGTGGATGCGTACCGTGAAGCGGCAGATCGTAATGGCTTTGATTCAAGTACATTACCGATTGCGACAACGAGTCTATTTTATGTAGCAGATACGACACAAGAAGCTTTACAAGGCATGTACCCTCATATTAATGGAGGCTTCCAAGCAATCCGTGGTGGCGGGTATCCAAAACAACAATTTGCACAAGCACCGGATACACGTGATGCTCTAATGGTTGGTAGCAAAGAACAAATTATCGAAAAAATGCTTTATCAATTTGAACTTTATGGTATGCAACGCTTTATGGCTCAAATTGACTTTGGTGGCGTACCATTCGATAAAATAATGAAAAACATCGAAATAATCGGGAATGACATTCTTCCAGCAATTAAAAAATATACAGCGAAATAAGGAGAGAACAACATGAAAATCGTAGCACTAGCAGGCTCAATTGTTGGCTCTAAAACAAAAACAGCAATGTTAAAAGTCGTTGAAATGCTTCAACAAAAATACCCTGAGCATGAAGTGACATTACTGGACTTAGCCGAATATAAATTAGAATTTAGTGATGGACGTAATTACTTTGAATATCACGGGGATACAAAATATGTAACTGAAACAATTATGGCAGCTGACGCAATTGTTATTGGTACACCTACGTTCCAAGCATCAATTCCAGCGACATTGAAAAATATTTTTGATTTACTGCCAGTGAATGCTTTTCGAGATAAGGTCGTGAGTACGGTTGTTACAGCTGGTACATCAAAACATTATTTAATGGTTGAGCAACAATTAAAACCCATTCTTGCTTATATGAAAGCACATATCGTGCCGACATATGTATTTATAGAAGAAAAGGACTTTTTACGCAAAGAAATTATCAATGATGACGTCCTGTTCCGTTTAGAACGTTTAGCGGAGGATACAGTTGTTATGGTGGATGCTTTCGCAGCCATTCGAGCAAAAAAAGACGAGGAATATGATTTTTAGTATTGTATTTTGCTAGCATAATTTACAATAAAACCGCTTTTGGTCCGTAGCCAAAAGCGGTTTTTTGTATTAGTAGATATGTTTTTTGATTGGATGTAATTACTGATAGACCCTGTAAAAACTGCGATAGTATACCAATAAGTGTTTACCAACCTCGTACATAAGGTGTTGGTGGTGTTACTTCTTCACCCAATTCTTTTGCTGCATGAAGTGGCCAATAAGGCTCGCGCAACAATACTCGTGCTAAGAAAATGAGGTCCGCACGGTTGTTTTGTAAGATTTCCTCTGCTTGAATGGCTGTTGTAATCATACCTACTGCACTCGTAGGTATGTTAGCCCCATGTTTGATAGCTTCTGCATGTGGTACCTGATAGCCTGGGAACACATTAATACTGGCTGGTACAACACCACCTGTAGAAACATCGATTAAATCGACGCCCTGAGATTTCATCCAGCGGCTAAAGACGATGAAATCATCCATCGTTGTACCGTCTTCAGCATAGTCCTCAGCAGAAACACGCACAAGTAACGGTCCGTCCCAAACACTACGAATCGTATCGATGACTTGGCGAAGGAGACGATAGCGGTTTTCCTGTGAGCCACCGTAAGCGTCTGTACGCTTATTCGTTGCAGGTGATAAGAACTCACTAATTAGATAACCATGTGCTCCGTGAATTTCGAGTGCATCAAAACCAGCTTTGTCTGCCCGAATGGCAGCTTGTTTAAAAGCCTCAATGACTTTTTTGATATCAGTTAACGTCATTTCTGTCGGAGTTTTATAGGCATCGTTAAAGGCAATTGCTGAAGGGGCGAAAATTTCACCTTCAACCGTTGCTTTTCGTCCTGCGTGGGCTAATTGAATAGCTGTTTTCGCTCCGTATGCCTTGATGCCATCAACGACTTGTTTTAAGCCATCAATATGTGCATCATCCCAGATGCCAAGGTCTTTGTTTGAAATTCGTCCTTCTGGTAAAACACCAGTTGCTTCTAATACGATCAACCCAACTTGACCAGCTGCACGTGTCGCGTAGTGCACAACGTGAAATGGTGTAACGAGGCCATCATCCTCAGCAGAATACATGCACATTGGTGCCATTACAATACGGTTTTTTAAAGAAATATTTTGTAATTGATAAGGTTCAAATAATTTGCTCAAATGATTGCCTCCTAATTCTTGGTGATACACTGTATTTTGCCTGTATCATTTACTTTTTGCAAGTTCGCGAGACCGAGCTTCAGCACCTTTAATGCATGCTTCAATAGCGTCATTGAAGTGATAATGTTCAAGAGCTTTAATACCTGCTTCTGTTGTGCCACCGGGACTCGTTACTTTTTTGCGCAGCTCGTTTGGCTCTTCTGGTGATTGTTTGAGCATTTCTGCAGTACCAGCTAAAGTTTGTGTCATTAGTAGACGCACTGTATCTTTATCCAGCCCAACTTCTGTGCCTACACGTTCAAAAGCTTCCATTAAATAATAAATATAGGCAGGTCCACTACCTGAAAGAGCAGTAACCGCATGAAGTTGATCCTCTTTTACTTCAATCACAGAACCAATCGCTTCTAATAATTGAAGAAAAATCACACGTTGTTCATCAGATACTTCATTATTAAAGGCGATACCACTTGCTGACATCCCGATTGTAGCAGAAGTATTTGGCATGACACGAGCAACAGGACGACTGCCAAGGTTTTCTGTGATGGTGTTAATTGGTATACCTGCTAGAATAGAGAGGACAGCCGTATGATCAGCTAATTTTGTGTACAAAAGTTGCATGGCCGCAACTGCATCTTTTGGTTTCATCGCTAAAATAATAGCATCTAATTGAGTAAAAGTTGCATCGTCTTGCAGGATAGACACGCCATATTTTTCGTGTAAAAATTGCAAACGTTCGTTGTCTGAACGGTTTGTGATGTATATTTCTTGGGGCTTAAAAACATGCTGTTTAATCCAGCCCTGCATAAGTGCCTCGGCCATTGAGCCTGCACCGATAAATAATATTTTTTTCATAAAAATAAAACCCTCCAGTTCAAAATAAAAAGCGTTCCCGTCCTTAAATAATAAGGACGAAAACGCTATTGCATTCCGCGGTACCACCTTTGTTTGCCATTGGGCACAACTCATAAACCCTCTTATCGCAAGGGGGGACGGTTATGTTGTCATAACAGCTCAGAAGTAGGTTCAGCAGAGGGAGTGGGTGGTGTTACTTGCAGCAGATATAACACTCTCTTTCAACACCTTCACCAAATGCGTACTTGGCTTCATCATAGCCTATTTTTAATTTCGATTATTCAAAATTATAGGGATAAACTTATTGACTGTCAATACTTGCGTGACGAATTAGAAAAAAAACTGTAGAATAGTATGAATGAAGATTCATTAATTGCAAAGAGGGGGATACAGCTTTGTCGGTACACAAAATCGAAATACCAACACCCTATGCAGTAGGGGATGTTAATGCATTTATTGTCAAAGGGGATGCACTAACAATTTTTGATGTTGGGCCAAAGACTATGGAGGCCTATGACGCGCTTAAATGGGGAATTCATGCAGCTGGCTATCAATTGCAAGATATTGAGCAAGTTGTGCTAACACATCATCATCCCGATCATGCGGGGTGGGTGGATGCATTCCCACATGCTGAAATTATTGGACATGAATATAATGATAAATGGCTGCGTCATGATGAGGAGTTTCTAGATTATCATGAACAGTTTTATAGTAAGCGATTATATGAACATGGTGTACCACGCGAATATATTCAGGCTAACGTCCATGTTCGCCGAGAGTTGGAGCTTGTCGGTGAACGACCGCTCACTCAGATACTATATGATGGTGACGAGGTGCCAGGGCATCCAGGCTTAAAGGCCATCGAGACACTTGGACATGCGCAAAGCCACTTCATTTTTTGGAGTGAGAGAACAAATCATGTAATTGGTGGAGATTTATTATTAGATAAAATCACACCTAACCCACTAATTGAGCCACCACTCAATCGAACGCTTGGAAGAACAAAATCATTGTTACAATATAATGAATCCCTTGAGATTCTAAAACAGTTGCCAGTAAAGAAGATGTATACAGGGCATGGTGCAGATTTAGAAAATATACCTGATCTTATTGATAAGCGTTTAGAGCGTCAACAGCAGCAATCAATGAAGGTATTAGACCTTCTTGGTGAGGCAAAATTAACTGCTGTACAAATGACAGAGCGCTTATACCCTTCTATTTTCCCACGGCAGCTTGGATTGACGATTTCAAAAACAATTGGACATTTAGATTACTTAGAAGCAAATAGCTTCGTTACGTCAGAGAAAAATGAAGCAGGTGTCTATTTGTTTAAACGAAAGTAGGTTTATACATGATTTTGAATAAAAAAACGGTATTTGTTACTGGAGCGACGAGTGGGGTTGGCTTAAAAATTACCGAGTTATTAGTTGCCGAGGGGCATCAGGTTTATGCAACTGGACGCAATGTGGTAGCACTCAAGGCATTAGAGCGTCGAGGAGCCAATGTTATACAAGCTGATTTAACGTCATTAAGTGCAATTGATGAAGTTTGTGCACAATTACCTGAAATTGATGTTGCTATACTGTCCGCTGGCGTTGGAAAGTTTGGGCTTGCACCTGAGCTTTCGGATGAGGCGATTGCACAAATGGTTGATTTAAACGTGACTGTGCCAATGTATTTGGCAAAGCGATTAGCTACACAAATGATGGAATGTGGTCATGGTCAGCTTATTTTTATTGGTTCACAGGCTGGAAAAGTTGCGACGCCGAAAGCAAGTGTCTACGCAGCAACGAAGCATGCAATCGTCGGTTTTACAAACGGTTTACGTATGGAACTAGCTCCTTATAATGTTACCGTTACTGCCATTCACCCAGGGCCAATTGATACGCCCTTCTTAGACAAAGCGAATGATGAAAGTGGCTACCGTGAATCGTTAGGTCGTTTTTTACTAACGCCTGAACATGTAGCACAAGAGACGATAAAGACAATTGGACGTCCGGTACGTGAAGTTAATTTACCACGAATTATGGGGTTAACAAGTAAGCTATATGCGCTAGCTCCTGCTACGATTGAACGTCTAGCAAAACCACTCTTCAATAAGAAATAAAAGATTCTGCGATTGCAGAATCTTTTTTTATATCATATACATTGGGTGATTTAGGAAGATAACGTTTTTTCGAGTAAAAAGAATCCCTATTCGAAAAGAGCCTTTAAACATTGTTGTGCCTTACTATTTACATAAATCATAAAAGTCTAATTTTTTATAAAAATGCACTTGTATTTATTTTTATAACATGGTACTATTCGTGTATAAACTTTTAATAGAATGTATAAACATACATCGAATAGAGCAATTGGAGGCGCATTTTTCATGGCAAATAAAAAAGTAGTTTTAGCATACTCAGGTGGTCTAGATACATCAGTAGCGATCCCTTGGTTAAAAGAACAAGGATGGGACGTTATCGCAGTTTGTCTAGATGTCGGTGAAGGAAAAGACCTAGAATTTATTAAAAACAAAGCGCTTCAAGTAGGAGCGGTAGAATCATATATGGTAGATGCGAAAGATGAATTCGCTGATGAATATGCATTAGTATCTTTACAAGCACATACATGGTATGAACAAAAATATCCATTAGTATCAGCACTTTCTCGTCCATTAATTTCTAAAAAATTAGTAGAAATCGCGAACGAAGTAAATGCAGACGCAGTAGCACATGGTTGCACAGGTAAAGGAAATGACCAAGTTCGTTTTGAAGTTTCTATTAAAGCACTTAACCCAGATTTAGAAGTGTTAGCACCTGTACGTGAGTGGGGCTGGAGCCGTGACGAAGAAATCGAATATGCAATGAAACACAATGTACCGATTCCTGCGACACTTGATTCACCATTCTCAATCGACCAAAACTTATGGGGCCGTGCAAACGAAGCTGGTGTCATGGAAGATCCATGGGTATCTCCCCCTGAAGAGGCTTACGGCTTAACTGTTTCAGTGGAAAATGCACCGAACGAAGCGGAATTTGTAGAAATCGAATTCGTTGCAGGTAAACCAGTTGCCTTAAACGGTAAAGAAATGAAACTAGCTGATTTAATCCAAGAATTAAATGCAGTAGCGGGCGCACACGGTGTAGGACGTATCGACCACGTGGAAAATCGCCTAGTTGGTATCAAATCTCGTGAAGTATATGAAATTCCAGGGGCAAAAGTTCTTTTAACTGCTCATAAAGAGCTAGAAGACTTAACGCTAGTAAAAGAGCTTGCTCACTTCAAACCAGTAATCGAGAAAAAATTATCTGAATTAATCTACGATGGTTTATGGTTCTCACCATTACGTGACGCACTACAAGCATTCCTTGCTGAGTCACAGCAATACGTAAATGGTACAGTACGCGTGAAACTTTACAAAGGTCATGCAATCGTTGAAGGACGTAAATCTCCAAACTCACTATATAGTGAGAAATTAGCAACTTACTCGAAAGAAGACCAATTCAACCATGCATCAGCAGTTGGCTTCATCGAATTATGGGGCTTACCAACAGTAGTAAACTCTTCTGTGAACAAAAAATAGTACGAAATTCTAGGTGTAGTGCAGCATTCGCGCTGTACTGCACCTTTTCAACAAGATTATAAAGGAAAAGGTGAGCTGGGATGACAAAACTATGGGGCGGACGTTTCCAAAAATCAGCAGAAGCTTGGGTTGATGAGTTCGGTGCATCAATCGGCTTCGACCAACAACTAGTAATGGAAGACCTTGAAGGTAGCGTGGCACACGTGACAATGCTTGGCGCAACAGATATTTTACCAGCCACTGACGTTGAAGCTATTCTTGGCGGTCTTGCACAATTACAAGAAAAAGCAATCGCAGGTGAGCTTGAATTCACAGTAGCGAATGAAGATATTCATTTAAATTTAGAGAAAATGCTGATCGATTTGATTGGTCCCGTTGGTGGGAAATTACATACAGGCCGTAGCCGTAACGACCAAGTGGCAACGGATATGCATATTTTCTTGAAAAAACGTGTCAAAGAAGCAATCGGCTTAATTGAGGCGTTCCAAAATACATTACTTGAAAAAGCGGAAGAGCATGTGGAAACAATTGCTCCTGGCTATACGCATTTACAACGTGCACAGCCTATTTCTTTTGCACATCATTTAATGGCATACTTTTGGATGTTAGAGCGTGATAAACAGCGCTTTACAGAATCTCTGAAACGTATTGACATTCTTCCTTTAGGTGCAGGTGCGATGGCAGGGACAACTTTCCCAATCGATCGTTTAAAATCAGCAGAGCTATTAGGCTTTAGTGAAGTTTACGCAAACTCAATGGATGCGGTAAGTGATCGTGATTTCATCGTAGAATTCTTAAGTAATTCTTCATTAATGATGGCGCATTTATCACGTTTTGCTGAAGAAATTATTCTATGGTCAACAGATGAGTTTAAATTCATTGAGCTAGATGATGCATTCTCGACAGGTTCATCAATCATGCCACAGAAGAAAAACCCGGATATGGCGGAGCTAATTCGTGGGAAAACGGGCCGTGTATACGGCAATCTAATGGGTTTACTAACAGTTTTAAAAGGTACGCCGTTAACGTACAACAAAGATATGCAAGAAGACAAAGAGGGTATGTTCGATACTGTCCATACAATTCTTGGGTCACTTAAAATCTTTGAAGGTATGGTGCGTACAATGACAGTTAACACAGAGCGTCTGCATAAGGCTGTACACTCTGACTTCTCAAATGCGACTGAACTTGCAGATTACCTAGCAACAAAAGGTATGCCATTCCGTGAGGCGCATGAAGTGACTGGTAAACTTGTCTTCACATGTATTCAAAAAGGGATCTTCTTACTGGATTTACCGATTGAAGACATGAAAAAAGAAAGCGAACTTTTAGAAGCGGATATTTATGATGTGTTAGCACCAGAAGCGGCAGTTCGTCGCCGTCACTCATTAGGTGGCACTGGCTTCGATCAAGTAAAAATCCAAATCGACAAAGCAAAAGCTTGCCTTTAAAATTACTCAGTAGAAGTCTCTTTCCTTTTTTTGTGTTGAGATGAAAACTTATTTTAGCTTTTATTTAAGTGGTGTTTAATTACCTGCTGAATAAGTTTAAAGCCTCCGGTGGATGTCACAGATTTTGAAAGGAGTTAATTTAGGACGTTAACCTAAGGACGTCGCATCCATGCGACAACGGCTAACTGACCTGCATCGTGCAGGCCTAAGCACAATTCAAAATCTGGACGCAATTACGCCGAGGCCTAATTGATTATTGCGTGCATGTCCTTGTGACTTTTGCATAGATATTTCATTAAAGCTGTCCTGTGAGGCACTATGAAAAACACACTTTCCTTTTTCTGTGGAGCCAGAGGGTGAAACGAAAAAGAGCACCTTACATATGTGAAGGACAATCCCTATTTCCGGAGACGTGGAAATAGGGTTTTTGTATGTGAAAAAATATGCTACCATTTAGTGGGAGGGATTAACAATGAGTGAACGTTTTACAAAGGGGTTTGAAACGATTAAGCAGTACGTGTCAGAAGAAGAGGCAACACGTATGGTGGACCATGATGCTTTAGCTGATATTGCACCAGATTTACGTAAAATGATTGTGGAATTTGCCTATGGTGACGTATATTCACGACCTGGACTTGATGCCAAAAGTCGTGCACTTGTGGTGATTACAGCTGTCGTAACACAAGGTGCTGCACCGCAAACAAAAACACATATTACTCGTGGCTTGCATGCAGGTTTAACACCTACTGAAATTGTTGAGGCACTGTTACAATTAGTACCGTACATAGGTTTTCCACGTGTGCAAAATGCGTTAACAATCGCACAGCAGGTATTTCAAGAGAAGCAACTAACAGTGAAAAAATAATGAAATGAGCATGAGCCATAGTAAAGCCTCGTGCTTGTTTTAGTTTAGGGAAGATTTGCGATAAATATGTAAAGAGGGGCGACAAAATCAAAAAGTATATCGATAAATCCAGGTAAATATGCGATAAATTTAAAAACTGTTCTGATAACACAATCCATTGCTATATGAATCAGCATTTTCAGTCCTAAATTATGATGATTATACAGTAAGTTAAGAAAAATGTAGTGAGCAAAGAGAATATTTTTTTAACTTTTAAAAATTTTCACATTGCATGTATAGATTTTGGGCAATCTGCTCATACTGATTGAGGTAACACTTATTAATCTAATTTGATGAGGAGGATGCATCATGAGTAATTCGAAGCCGGTAGACCAAGAATCTCAGGAAAGTCCGCCACAACTGAATAAAGTGTAGGCTTCAAAAAATCTCATATGTATTAGTCAATCAGAGTTTACTCTGTCTAACTATTACTTGAGGTGTGAAGCTGAAGCGAACCAGTTATAGTCAATTGTAGGCAATAAGTGACCACGGACTCAGAATTATTCTGGGTCTTTTTTATGTTTAAATGGAAGTAACTATTCTAAAATATTTATTGTGGAAAACTGAATAAAATATTTAAAATGCATGGCTATTTTTTAGTGGCCTATGGTCTTATGGCGTTATCCAACAAAATACTTCGATTAATGAGGTACAATTCATCACCAGGAATTTCATCATTCGTTCGCAATGAGAGAAATAACTGGATGTTTTTATTTTCCGCCTCTTGTACAATGAAGTTAATCAGCTAATAATTGTGGGAAAAGAGTTTTGAATAATATAACAAAAATCGATGGTGATTTCTTTGTTTGTTCAAACGTAGGCATTCTAAGTATTATAAAGCGAAAAGAGGTTTGTTATGTATAATTATAACCTTTTAGAAAGACTTCTATTTCCATCTATGTATTTAAATATAGAGAAGCTTAAACGCACAGTAAATGGAAAAACAATTTTTATTACTGGTGCGAGTTCAGGAATAGGCGAGCAGGTAGCATATCTCTTAGCTGACATAAATGTGCATTTGATTTTAGTGGCTAGAAGAGAGGAAAGGCTTGCAACCATTAAAGAGGATATCGAAAAGAAGACTGCGAAAGTTAGTATTTTTAGGGCAGACCTAAGAAATGCAAAGGAGATGGAGCAGTTACTTTTATTTATTCATCAGCTACCAAATGGCGTAGATATTGTAATTAGTAATGCTGGTATATCAATCAATCGTCCCATAAAGCAATCATTAAATCGCTATCATGATTTTACAAGGACAATGGCCATTAATTATTTTGCTCCGGTTCAATTGTTGCTGTCAGTCATTCCGCTACTTGAGAAAAATAAAGGCCAAATAATTAATATCTCGTCAATTAATGTTTTATTATTACCAATACCATATTGGGCAGCTTATCAGGCTTCGAAGTCAGCCTTTGACACTTGGTTTCGTTCAGCAGCACCGGAGCTGAAAGTGATGGGCATATCGACATCTACTCTATACCTTCCATTAGTAAGAACGCCAATGATTAAACCAACAGTCTCATATGAAAAAATGCCAGCCATGTGCCCGAGCCATGTAGCGAAAATTATTTGTAGATCCATGTATACGAAAAAGAAAAGCTATAGGCCATGGTGGTTGACGTTCGGGCAGTGGTCATCGCTTCTCTTTAGAGGGATTTTGGAAGTGGGGATGCCCACTATGTTGAGAAGGAGGTGAAATGGTGATCATTAGATTATTTAAGGTTCTAAATTCTATGAAACTCCTTACGCCAGTTGGGATTGCCAGACTTATCACTTCAATATTTAAAAATGGCATCAATCTGATGACATTATTGAAAATAGCCGGGGATACATATAATCAAAAGATTGCGATAGTAGATGGTGATGAAACTGTAAGCTATAAACAATTGCAGGTACAGTCAGAGAAGTTGGCCATTATCTTTAAGGAAAAGTATCAGATGAAAGCTGGACAAAAGGTCGGTTTTTTATGTAAAAATCATATTTCCATGGTGAATGCTATTTTTGCGACGTCACGATTAGGACTAGATATTTATTTACTTAATTCTGATATGAGCCAAGTACAATTCAAGCAATTAGTTAATCAGCATAACTTTGATTTTTTAATCTATGATATTGAACTGAGTCATTTACTTGAGGATTCGGGGTACATGAAAGAAAGGATTTTGAGCTACCAGCAAGACCTGCCAGCCATTAATCACTTGCTGCGTTCGAAGGTTGATGAAAACTATAAATTACAGCGATCATCTAGCGGTCAAATCATGCTCCTGACAGGAGGGACTACAGGAAAATCGAAGGAAGTGGCACATAAGCCATCACTTTTTAAGTTTCTAAATCCATTTTTAACGGTACAAACGAAATTAAAACTTTTTAATTATCAAACGGCATATATTGCAACACCTCTTTACCATGGCTATGGAATAGCGATATTAATTTCATGTATTGCATTAGGGAAAAAAGTGATCATTAATAAGGGCTTTCGTGCAGAAGAAGCGTGTCAACTTATTCGTGAACATAAAGTTGAAGTAGTCTCAGTTGTGCCATTAATGTTACATAAAATGTTAAAAACAAATGTCAACGATTTAACATCACTTACTTGCATCGCTTCGGGCGGTGCTGAGCTTAATGCAAAGCTTGTAGAAGAGGTTTTTAGTAAGTTAGGCGGAGTAATATACAACCTATATGGAACTTCTGAAGCGGGTTTAAATATGATCGCAACACCACAAGACTTGCGCTCTGCACCGAACACGATTGGTAAAAAAATTGAGGGTGCTCAATTGAAGGTATTGGACCATAATAAGAATACGGTTGAAGATGGAGTAGTAGGTCAGTTTTGTATTAAAAATAACTGGTCAATGCAAAATAGGGATAGTGACTGGATAGAAACTGGTGATTTAGGTTTTCGAGATAAAAATGGGTATTATTTTTTACGTGGGCGAACAGATGATATGGTCGTTTCAGCTGGAGAAAACGTTTATCCAATTGAACTTGAGCAAGTCCTTATACATCACCCATTAGTAGAGGTTGTAGCCGTTATCGGTATGTATGATGAACAATTTGGACAGAGATTGCGGGCATTTATACAGCCAGTAACTATTCAACTTACGGAGGAAACACTAATGGACTGGTTGCGCCCAAGAGTCGCTAGATTTCAAATGCCAAAAGAGATTGTCTTTGTTTCTAGTATGCCCTATACACCTTTAGGCAAACTTGATAAAAAGAAGCTAAAACAAATTACTTAAAAGTTTGTATACAATGACGTATTTTAGCCATAATAATAAAGATTTCACTGATGAAATCTAATTTGATGAGGAGGATGGAGCATGAGTAGGCCTGAAAACTTAGACCCAAAATCTCAAAAAATCCACCGTAACTGGTCAAGGATTAAGCATTCAAAATCTCAAGTAAATGGTGAAACAGAGATCACTCTGCATAACCGACTCTTGAGAAGTGAAGCGAAAGCCCGACAGTTTTAATCAGCTAGAAGCATTAAGTGTCATCAAGTCCAGAATTTATTCTGGGCTTTTTTAGATTGTATATCTGAACAGTCACACTTAGAATTAAAGGAAAATTAGTTCTATAAGTTCGGTTTTTATTATATAAAATAAGAAAGGGGACTCCACCTAAGTAATTAATGTGGTACCTAAGTCAAGAACAAACTAAAAAAAGAGATTAAGCAGCTAAGAGATGGTTTCTGTATTGTACAGGAGCCATCCTTTTTAGATTCCATTGGTAACGATAATTGTTGT
>NZ_JBIWEY010000017.1:0-91558 GCF_044762775.1 Lysinibacillus sp. NPDC096418 | reverse complement strand
CGGACACCCTTGCTCTTGGCTAACCTCTACTTCTGTCTTCGGGGTTCGGGACTTACACCCTATAGTTCATGTGCATGCCGGGCGCACCAAAAAAAAGCTACGTGAATTTTCACGTAGCCTTTAAGAAGTTATTTTTTTCGTTTTGAAAATCGTAGCATAAATTTATAGCTTAAATAGCCAAGCCAAGCGCCAGCAGTATTTAAAATTAAATCATCAATATCAGTTGAACCTACTCTAAAAATAAATTGTATCGTTTCCACCGCTAGGCTCGAGATAAATCCTACAAGGAGTACTGGCCACACTTTTCGAAAACGCTTCGATAATAACGGCAGCAAAAAGCCCATCGGTGTAAAAATCAATAAGTTCCCAAGTAAATTCACAACAATTAAATTCATATTAAAATACTGTGAGTAATTTATGTATCGCATAATCGTTTCAAACGGTACAAAATTAGTTGTTCCTCGCCACGTACTATAATCGAATAAACCAAGCTCACCTAGTGTATATTCACCACGGAACAAGACGACTACAACATTTACCAAACGATCAATTACTAATTTATAAAATGCTATACAAGAGTAGACACTAAACAGCAACCAGCCTATGAATTTTATCTCCATATAATGTTTATCAATCCACACGCGGTACGGTAATGGCAACTTGGCATCATCCTGCACGTTGGATATATTATTTTTCGCCACTCCATCACCACCTACTCTCTTTTATCCATCTCATATTTTAATACGTTATCCCTACCTATGCAATGGGGTAAATATAGCAAAAAACCGTTTTAAAAGCCTCTTTCTTGGCTTTTAAAAACGGTTTTTCATTTTTTATACTGGGTTGACACCGTGCTTTCGTTGTGAGAATAACACATATTTCGACATGTATAATTCCAAGCGTGTTTCAAGTGCTTTACGCAAATCATTCGGCTCGATGACATCGTCGATGATTAGCTCCGATGCAAGGCGATAGACATCAATTTCCTCTTGATACTCTTTTCGTTTTTCTGCGATAAAGTTTGCCTGTTCTTCTTTTGGAAGCTCCGCAATTTTATTTGCATATACTGCATTTACTGCCGCCTCAGGACCCATTACAGCAATTTGTGCATTAGAAAGGGCAATACAACAATCTGGCTCAAATGCTGGGCCTGCCATTGCATAAAGCCCGGCGCCGTATGCTTTACGCACAATAACCGTTAGCTTAGGCACAGTCGCTTCACTCATCGCGAAAATCATTTTCGCACCGTGACGGATAATCCCAGCCTTCTCAACTTGTGTACCGATCATAAAGCCTGGCACATCCACTAAGAAAATTAGTGGAATGTTAAATGCATCACATAATGAGATAAACTTCGCTGCTTTGTCAGCAGAATCTTGGAACAATACCCCACCCTTTGCACGAGGCTGATTGGCAATAATCCCAACAGATTGCCCGTTAATACGCCCTAGCCCTGTAATTAATTCTGGTGCGAATAATTTCTTCACTTCACAAAACGAATCTTCATCAATTAATCGGTCAATTAGTTGATACATATCAAACGGCACATTTTGGTTTTTTGGAATTAATTCATCAATTGATTTTTCAAATGATGCTGGCGGTTTCGGCGCTTCCACTTTACTGCGCTCAGTGAAATTATTCGGGAAATAGCCCAAATATTTTCGTGCATACGTAATGGCTTCTTGCTCTGTTTTGGCAAGTACATCACCACACCCCGATACCGAGCAATGCATTTTTGCCCCCCCCATTGTTTCTAAATCTACTTTTTCACCAATGACCATTTCCGCCATCCTTGGTGAGCCTAAGTACATCGATGCATTACCTTCCACCATCACAACAATATCGCAAAACGCTGGAATATAAGCACCACCAGCTGCTGAAGGACCAAACAATAAGCAAACTTGTGGTATTTTCCCCGATAACTTTACTTGATTGTAGAAAATACGCCCTGCTCCACGACGCCCCGGGAACATTTCTAACTGATCAGTAATACGTGCACCTGCAGAATCCACTAAATATAGTAACGGACAATTTAACTTTTCAGCCGTCTCTTGAATACGAATAATTTTTTCTACGGTACGCTTGCCCCAAGAGCCTGCTTTAATCGTTGAATCATTCGCCATGATACACACTGTCCGGCCATGGATCTTTCCAATACCCGTGACAACACCATCTGCTGGCAAATCCCCAGCTAAACAGTTGGCGTATAAACCATCCTCTGATTGCAACCCGTCATCTAATAATAATTCGAGACGCTCACGTACGAATAATTTTCCTTGTTGGGTATTTTTCTCGTGATACTTCGGCTGACCCCCAGCTAAAATTTGTTCCTTCATCGTATTCGCTGTCGCTGTATTGCTCATGTCCAATTCCTCCTTATTCCAATCAATTACGCCTCGGCGTAATTGTATCTGCCGCTTTCGAGCAGTTAAACAATGCGTTTGGACTTTGAATTGTGCTCACACAATTCAAATCCATGACATCCTCCTGAGGCTTTAATATGATTCAATTTGCATTTGAATGCCCTCTGAATGAAAATTATTCTTACCACCTTTAAGGTTTGAGATTACTACTGAATCAAAATAGATTACTGTCCTGAATATTGCGGTGCTCGCTTTTCTTGGAATGCCAATAATCCTTCCAAACGATCTTCTGTTGGAATAAGTGCACTATATGCAAGGGATTCTATTTTTAAGCCCGTCGCTAAATCTACTTCAGTCCCTTGGTTAATGGCGATTTTCGCTTGCCTTAGAGATAGCGGCGCATTCTTTGCCATTTCCTCTGCGAGTTGTAGAGCTTTTTCTCGTAATTCATGACCTTCATAGACATATTCTACAATCCCGCAGCTTTTTGCTTGTTCTGCATTTAAACGACGTGCTGTATAAATTAATTCCTTTGCTTTTCCAATCCCAATAAGTCGTGGTAAACGCTGTGTACCACCTGCTCCTGGAATAATGCCTAGAGACGTTTCTGTAAGCCCAACCTTTGTATGCGTAGCTGCCATACGTAAATCGCAAGCAAGCGCTAGCTCAAGTCCACCACCAAATGCAACGCCATTTAACACAGCAATCACAGGTTGCGCAAGTGCTTCTACCTTTGTCACTGTCTCTCCGATCAATTGCACAATTTGCTTCACTTGTCTGTCAGACATACCTTGACGTTCTTTTAAGTCTGCTCCTGCGCAGAATGCCTTTTCTCCAGCACCAGTTAATAAGACAACCCGCACAGTTGGATCACCGTTTACGCGGTCAAGTGTAGCACCTAGCTCAGTTAATAACTGCACAGACATTGCATTTGCCGCAACAGGTCTCGATAATGTGATGAGCCCTACACCTTCTGCTAGTATTTCAAATTGAACAAATTGTGTCATAACGCCTGCGCACTCCTTTCATTGCGGACAATTGCCATTTGTTTAGATGCAACCGGTTTACCAAGTTTCTGCTCAACAAATGTCGCCGCTTCTAGCACTGCATTCATTTCAACACCCGTATGAATACCCATTTCATCAAATAGATACAATAAGTCTTCGGTGGCCACATTGCCAGATGCCCCTTTTGCATATGGACAACCACCTAGACCACCAAGCGCACTATCGAATTTTGAAATCCCCATTTCTATGGATTTCACTATATTCGCAAGCGCTGTACCACGCGTATCGTGAAAATGCATCGCAAACTTTTCCGCCGGATATCGTTTTAATAATTCCTCTAATAGACGCTCCACTTGCGTCGGCACACCAACACCAATCGTGTCACCTAAAGAAATTTCAGCGACGCCCATTTCAAGTAATTTATCTGCTACGTGTAAAACTTGCTCCGGCTGTATGTAGCCTTCATAAGGACAACCAATCACCGTTGATATATAACCACGTACTTGCTTACCAGCTGCTTTTGCTCCTAAAACGACTTCCTCTAACACTGGAAATGTCTCAGATATCGTTTTATTAATATTGTTCTGGTTATGGCTTTCACTAGCTGACATGAAGACACTGGCTTCATCTATATTCGCCTCCAATGCACGTTCTAAACCGCGCATATTCGGTATAAGTGCTGCATACGTAATATCTTTTTCTCGCTTGATAGCTTGTAATACTTCTACTGCATCTGCAAGCTGAGGTATCCACTTCGGATGTACAAAAGACGTTACTTCAATATAATTTAGGCCCGTCTGACTAAGTAAATCTACCAGCTGTACTTTATCTTCAGTGGCTATGTGAACCTTTTCATTTTGCAAACCATCTCTAGGACCTACTTCCTTTAACGTCACATGCTTCGGTAGTTGCATACCCGTGCCCCCTTATCCGATTTCTAAAATAGCATCATCTACGTTAATGAAATCTCCTTCATTGGCAATGATCTTTGTGACAACACCACTTTCTTCCGCTGCAATTGGAATTTCCATTTTCATCGATTCTAAAATTGCAACATCTTGCCCTGCTGAAACTTGATCGCCCTCTGCTACGACAATTTTCCAAACCGTTCCTGCCATACTCGCTTTTACAACTTCCATCATGAATCCCTCCAAATAGTTGGTAGTAAGGAAGTATTGCAACTACCGTTGCAATACTCCTCCATCTTTACTTCATTTCTTCTAGCTGGGGCAGATAGTATTCCTCAACGAATTTAGTCGTTGTCAAACCTTTTAAAAACTGCTCATGGGTTACAGTTTTTAAAAGCATTGGGATGTTTGTTTGAATACCTTCTACTTTGTAATTTGTTAAAGCTTGTGTAAGACGCTCACATGCAATTGCACGCGTCTCGCCCCACGCTACTAATTTTCCAATCATTGGGTCATAGAATGGTGTAACAGTTGAACCTGCCTCTACACCACATTCATGTCGAATGCCTTCCCCAATCGGTAGCTCAAGCTCTGTGATTTTCCCTGGGGATGGGAAAAACGTCGTTGGATTTTCTGCGTAAATTCGTACTTCAATCGCATGACCTTGTTTCTCTATACTGTCCCGCGTGAATGCTAGTGGCTGTTTGGCCGCAACTTTCAATTGCTCCTCTACAAGATCTAGCTTCGTAATCTCTTCCGTCACCGGATGTTCGACTTGTAAGCGCGTATTCATCTCTAAGAAATAAAAATTTTGGTTAGCATCTACTAAATACTCAATCGTGCCTGCATTGACATAGCCAATATGTTGAACTGCTTGCACAGAGACATCTAGCATACGCATTCTCGTTTCTTCCGAGATGAACGGGGATGGCGCCTCCTCGACGACTTTCTGATTACGCCTTTGAATGGAGCACTCGCGTTCAAATAACGGGACAACATTGCCGTCATGGTCGGCGATGATTTGCACTTCTACATGGTGGGGATTGGCGATAAATCGTTCCATGTACATCGTGCCATCACCGAAGAATGACTGCGCACGTTTTTGGTTTCCTTCAAAAGCTTTTGCCAACTCCTCGGCGTTTTCCACAAGCTGCATACCAATACCACCGCCACCAGCAGATGCTTTCAACATAATGGGATAGCCAATACGGGACGCAATCTCAATGGCTTCTGCTGCATCTTTCACAGGTGATTCCACACCTTCTACAATGGGCACACCTGCTGCTTTCATTGTCTTACGCGCTTCTAATTTACTGCCCATTGACGCAATTACATCTGCACCCGGCCCGATAAAAATAAGACCAGCCTCTGTACAACGTCTCGCAAAATCAGCGTTTTCTGATAGCAAGCCGTAGCCTGGATGAATAGCCTCTGCATTACTTTCTTGTGCCACTTCAAGAATACGCTCAATATTTAAATAACTGTGTGCAACAGGTGGTTTACCAATACAGTACGCTTCGTCTGCTTCCCTAACATGTAGGGCTTCCGCATCAGCCTCTGAGTACACTGCGACAGTTTGAATATTTAATCGTTTACACGTTCTAATAATACGCATAGCTATTTCACCACGATTTGCAATTAACACTTTCTTGAACATTACCCTGCCCCCTTTCTATATAACTGCTGCTACAAAATCCTCACGCAATTTAAACTTTTGCACTTTACCTGAAGCTGTCATTGGAAAACTATCGATAAAGAAAATGTGACGTGGGATTTTTTGCCTTGAAATTTTACCTCGGCAAAAATCTCGAATATCTTCTGCAGTTGCCTGCTCACCATCTCGTAATATTATCCAAGCTGCAGCTTCTTCACCGTAAACTGGATCAGGTACACCAGCTACTTGCACATCGAAAATTTTCGGGTGCGTATAAAGGAATTCTTCAATTTCACGCGGGTAAAGATTTTCCCCACCTCGAATAATCATGTCTTTTAAACGCCCTGTCACACGTATATAACCAGCTTCGTCCATTGTCGCCAAATCCCCAGTGTGCAGCCAGTTTTCACTATCAATTGCTATACTAGTTTCCTCTGGATTTCTGTAGTACCCTGTCATTACGTGATATCCCCTAGTACATAACTCGCCTTGCTCATTCGGTGGCACTTCTTCGTTTGTATCAGGGTCCACAATTTTCACTTCTAGATTTGGTAATGCACGTCCAACTGTCTCAACCTTCAAATTGAGCGGATCATCTACTCTTGTTTGCGTGATAACCGGCGAGGACTCTGTTTGTCCATAACAGATTGTTACATCTCTCATGCCCATTTTTTCGATAACTGCTTTCATCACTTCTATTGGACAGTTCGAACCTGCCATTACACCTGTACGTAATGTCGATAAGTCAAATGACGAAAAATTCGGTAAATTTAGTTCACTAATAAACATTGTTGGCACACCATGTAAAGCGGTACACTTTTCTTTTTCTACCGTTTTCAGTACTTCTTCCGGTGAAAACTCCTGCACCGGTACCATCGTACCTCCACTCGTTGTAATGGCCAGCGTACCGATTACACAGCCAAAGCAATGGAAAAATGGTACTGGAATGCACAAGCGATCTTCATGTGTTAAATTCATGCACTCAGCAATATTAACCGCGTTATTCACTAGGTTAAAATGCGATAACATGACTCCCTTTGGAAAGCCTGTTGTTCCCGATGTATATTGAATATTAATGACATCATCATGGCGCAACGTTCCTTGTCTTGTATCTAACTGGTCTTCCGTAACTTGCTCAGCAGCCGATAATACATCCGACCAATTCAGCACACCTGGATAATTGTTTTCACCTATTAAAATCACATTCTTTAATAGAGGTAAACGCTTAGATTGTAGATTTCCAGGTTCACAATGCTCAAGTTCAGGACATAATTCTTGCAGTGTATTTATGAAAGAATGATCACGATATTGTTCGATTAAAATTAATGTTTTCGAATCAGACTGTTTTAGTAAATATTCTAACTCACTCGCTCGGTAATTGGTGTTCACCGTTACAATGGGAGCACCCATTTTCCCTGTGCCGAACTGCAATTGCACCCACTCGGGAACATTCGTCGTCCACACAGCGATATGATCACCTTTTTCAATACCAAGTGCCATCAAACCTCTAGCAACTAAGCGACTCTGTTTATTTAACTCCTCATAAGTCATTCGTAAGTCTCTATCTGCATACACAAGCGCTTCACGTTTCGGATACTTTTCACATTGTTCATCTAGCAACTGACCAATTGTTTGATACACAAGATTTGCCATGAAAATCCTCCTTGTAATAGTTACTCAATTACGTCCCGGCGTAATTACGGCCAGATTTTGAATTATGCCTAGGCCTGCGTGACGCAGGTCAGTCAGCCGTTGTCGTCTGAATACGACGTACATAGGCTGACATCCTCTTCCTTTCAAAATCTGTGACATCCGCCAGAGGCTCAACTTTAATCAGCCCGCGTATAGCGGCTGGTTAAAAATTGACTAGTTTTAACAGCCAATTAAACGAGAAATAACTAGACGTTGAATTTCAGATGTACCTTCACCGATCTCCATTAACTTAATATCACGTAAATGACGCTCTACATCATATTCTTTCATATACCCCGAACCACCATGAATTTGAATTGCTTGATTACAAGTACGGAAACCCATTTCCGAGGCAAATAATTTTGCCATCGCAGCTTCTTTTCCAAATGGTTTCTTCTGATCTTTTAGCCATGCTGCTTTATGTACTAACGTACGAGCAAGCTCTATTTCCATTGCCATATCAGCTAATTTAAATTGTATCGCTTGGAATTTTGAGATAGATACACCAAATTGTTCACGCTCTTTTGCGAATTGTAGCGCTTTTTCGTAAGCTGCTTGTGCGATTCCTACAGATAATGCTGCAATGGAAATACGCCCGCCATCTAGTGTGTTTAAAAATTGACTAAACCCACGCTTTTCATCACCAAGTAAATTCGCTCTTGGTACACGGACATTTTGCAACACAATCTCACATGTATTAGAACCACGCACACCCATCTTGTCGTAATTACAGTTGATCGTGACACCTGGAGTATTGGTTGGCACGATAATCGACGAAATAATTTTTTTGCCATCTTCACGTTTACCCGTGACCGCTGTGACGATAATTTGACGTGCATGACCTGCATTCGTAATCCAGCATTTTTCACCATTAATGACATAGTCTTCACCATCAACGACTGCTGTTGTGCGTGTACCTCCAGCGTCTGATCCAGCATTTGGCTCTGTTAAGCCGAATGAACCGAGAGTCTCACCCTTTGCAAGTGGGACAAGCCATTCGCGTTTTTGCTCCTCTGTACCAAAATTATAAATTGGCGCAGCCCCTAAACTAATGGCAGCTGCATAACTTAAACCTGTCCCCCCACAAGCGCGGCCAATTTCTTCAACAGCAATTGCGTAAGAAACGGTATCTCCACCTGAACCACCGTATTCTTCTGGGAATGGGATACCCATCAAGCCGAGCTCCGCCATTTTTTCAAAGCTCTCTATTCGCATTGTTGATGTTTCATCCACTTCACGCGCATATGGCTTAATTTCCTTCTCAGCAAACTCACGCACCATATCTCGAATCATCTCTTGCTCTTTTGTCAGTTCAAAGTTCATTCCTAGCTCCCCTTTGCATCTACTAATATAGTTAAACCGACTAGTCGGTTTGTTCTACTGATTAATAAAACCAGTCTCTCTCGCTGGCTTCATCATCAACATAAATTGAGTTGCTTCTTCTCTAGCTTGTTCAGTTACAATTGAACGTAAAATCATATCCGTAAATACTTCTGTAATTTCTTTCATAGTCAGCGGTCCTGTCTGCTTATACCATTTGTATGTCCAGTTAATCATGCCAACAATCGCCATTGTCACAATCGTACTCGGTAATTCCGCTCGAAAATCGTTTGTTTCCTGCCCTTCAACAATGACTTTCTGTAAAATATTCCGATACTGATTGCGTTTTTTATGGATAAGTTCACTGTATACTTCTGACAACGAATCGCTTTCTTCATAAAATACTGTAATATGTGCCTGATACACATCAAATACTTCCGTAAGTGTTTGGACCATTGCACATAATCTAGTAATCGGTGTGTCGTACTGGTCGTATGCTTGTTGTGATTTTTTAATAACATATGAGATGAATACATCATGAATTTCATATAATAATTCATCTTTTGATTTAAAATTATGATAAAATCCACCTTTTGAAGCACCTATATATTCGACAATACGATCGACCGTCACACCATGATAACCATCTTGCTGAAACAGTATTAAAGAAGCCTCTACAATTCTTTGCTTTAATGTTTTCTTCACCATAAGCATCTATCCCTCATTTGCAACTCTGAACCTCACCACTCATTTTATCTAACTATGAAAATATTATGACAAATTTAATATAGCATTCAAAAAAATGGATGTCTATCATTAAATTAGTCGATTTTTGTATTTTCGAGTATTTTTTAGTCGTTAAACAGAAATTTATTTTAATACACTTTCAGGCTATCACTAATTACAAACGACGCTTCTGTCTTCGCACGAATTTCTTCCACTGATAATGCTGCTACTTTTTCCACTAACATCATTCCACTAGGTGTAAAATCAAAAACAGCTAAATCCGTGATTAAACGATGAATCACACCCTGCCCTGTTAGTGGTAGCGTGCACGTTTTTTTCACCTTGGATTCTCCATGCTTTGACATATGCTCCATAATGACTATGACACGCTTTGCTCCCTGTACAAGGTCCATCGCACCACCCATACCTTTAATCATCTTGCCAGGAATCATCCAGTTCGCTAAATCACCATTCTCTGAAACTTCCATACCACCTAAAATTGCTAAATCAATATGCCCGCCACGAATCATGGCAAACGACTCTGCACTATCAAAATAAGAGGCACCTGCCACTGCTGTTACCGTTTCTTTGCCCGCATTAATTAAGTCCGCATCTACTTCCGATTCAGTCGGATACGGCCCGATGCCTAGAAGACCATTTTCAGATTGTAATAGGACCTGATAGTTCGCCGGAATTTCATTTGCCACTAATGTAGGCATACCGATCCCCAGGTTAACGTTCATACCATTTTCAATCTCTTGCACAGCACGACGTACAATACGATCTCTTATTTCAGACATAGTTAGCCAACCTCCTTAGCAGTCATTAGTCGTTCAATACGTTTCTCATAGTTTTCACATACTAAAACATGTTGCACGTATACACCAGGTGTATGAATTTCATCAGGATTTAATGCGCCTACTTCCACAATTTCTTCAACTTCAGCAATCGTGATTTTCCCAGCTGTCGCTGCGAGCGGATTAAAATTACGTGCCGTTTTACGGTACACTAAATTGCCAAGTGCATCTGCCTTCCACGCCTTTACCAACGCATATTCACCAACAATTGCTCGTTCCTCTAAATACAACTTGCCATCAAATTCTTTCGTCGGCTTCCCTTCAGCAATCGGTGTCCCAACACCTGTTGCTGTATAAAAAGCCGGAATACCTGCACCACCAGCACGGATGCGTTCTGCTAATGTACCTTGCGGCGTTAACTCTACTTCAAGTTCCCCGCTTAAAAATTGCTGCTCAAATATTTTATTTTCACCTACATAGGATGAAACCATCTTCTTAATTTGTTTGTTTGCTAATAAAAGTCCAAGACCAAAATCATCGACACCACAATTATTGCTAACAACAGTTAAATCCTTCGTACCTTTTTGACGAATTGCTTCAATCGCCTTCTCTGGAATACCACAAAGTCCAAATCCTCCTACAATCACCGTATGGCCATCCTTTAAATCCACAAGTGCTTCTTCAAAAGTTTGTTTTACTTTCGTCATACCCATCACCCCTTGTACTCAAATGTACTATAATGTTAGCCCTATTATTTCCATAAGAGAAATGCATATATCGCATATTATTTATTCCTTAACGGAATAAATGATTGCCATGACCATGATTTTGTATGAATCATTTTCACTAATTCCTGCAGGGCGAATGACTTATAACGGTCTTTTAAACTGACTAAACCTAGTTTCCAAATAAGTGAATTCGTTAGCGGAATAATTCTCACATTTGAATTTGACTGCTTTTCATAAATAGCACGTGGCAAAATCGTGATGCCTAAATTGAGGCCAATCAGTTCCACAATTAAGTCCCACTGCGAACTTTTATAGACAATGTCAGGTGAGAAGCCCTCATTTTCACAGGCACGAATAACAAAATCATGTAAGGCATATTCATTAGAAAATAAAATAAACTTTTCGTTTTTTAATTCTTCAACCGACACCTCTGCACACTGTGCAAAAGAATGGTCTTTATGTACATATAAAACAAAATCATCCTCAATAAATGGAACAATCGTAAACGCTGGCTCCTCAATCGGCAAAACAACAAAAGCCACATCCACTTGCCCAGAATGCACTAATTCACTGATTAGCTTAGCCCCACGCTCCACGAGTTCTAACGTAACTTTCGGATACTGTTGATGGAAGGTACGCGCAATTTCAGGGAAAAATAATGTGCCAATCAATGGTGGAATACCCAACTTAATCGTTCCTAATTGAACATCACGTATATCTTGAATTGACTGCCCCAACTCCTGCAGGTTATATAAAATTTTTTGCCCATGTTCGTAGACTACTGCGCCAATATCTGTAACTTGCAACTGCCTTGTCGTTCGTTGCAGTAATTGTGCCTGCAATTCATTTTCTAGGCGCTTCATACTTTTACTTAACGTAGGTTGCGAAATAAATAACGCTTCCGCTGCTTTTGTATAGCTGCTATGCTCCACAATGGCCATAAAGATTTGTAAATCCCGTAATTCCATTCTCTTCAACCCCATTCCGCTCTATCTGTTACTTATTAGCGTTGTATCACCTATTTCCCTTTCAGAAACTGGTAAAACCTTAAATAAAAAAAGATTTTCCCTTATGCAATTCATGTACATAAGAAAAAATCTCTAAGTTTGTGTGGTATCACGTTCATTCTTTATAACGCACGTAAAATGGCTCGTGTAATAATACTTATACCTATATTAAGACGATTTCTGTTTAATCTCTTTTTAGGATGATAAAAGTTACTATTGAATTTGTGAAATGCACTGTAAATATACAACTGCACATAAACACATTGAGAATTGTAATTCATGTACTTTTCACCAAATAATAACAACTTCACTTCACAGAGACCTCTTAGCTAAATTAGAAAAGAATAATTATTTCCGTTCCTTTACCCACCTCACTTTCCACTAACAGCACCGCATCATGTAATTCTACTAATTGCTTAGTTATTGCCAAGCCCAAACCTGTGCCTGAAGTATTTTCTGTTGTCGTTCCACGATAGTATCGATTAAACATATTATTTTGCTCTTCCTCATTCATTCCTTTACCGTTATCTGCAATCTTTATAGTGAATTCATTTTGCACCTCATTATAAAAACAGGAGATAACAATCTTTGTTTTTTCAGGATTATGTATGATGGCATTCATGATGAGATTAGAGATAATTCTATTCATCGCTTTAGGATTAAAAGACCATTCATAATTTGTTATATTGAATTCAAAGAGGATTTCATGATGAGAAATATCGGGTAATTGTTGAAATTCAAGAACAATCGTTTCTATGACCGGAATAATATTTGCTTTTGTTTTATGGATTGAATATTTTCCTTGTTCAAGTTGTAAGGTCACATGTAATTCATCAAGTAGTTCCCTTAAATGAACTGATTTTTCGTACATTATTTTCATCGAGGCTAACATCTCTTCTTTATTGTATTGCTCCGGTTGCTCAATGATCATATTTGTATATCCTTGGATATAGGATAAAGGCGTTTTCAAATCATGTGTTATGCCCGCTGTCCACTCACTTCGCCTTTTATCAATAATCTCGCGCTCAATTTTATTTTCCTCTAATTTATACGTTAATGATTTCAGATTTAAATAAATCTCATCAAAAAGAGGAAAAAAAATCATTTTTTTGTTTTTCTTATTATGTGGAATTGGTACCGTGTGATTGCCATTAGTTAATTGATCCAACCAATTACTAAAGTAAAAAAACGGCTCAGATATTTTCCTTACATAAAATACACCAAGTAAAATAATAGCGATTATAATTGGAACAAAAGCCGTAACTACTGCCCAAATAACATTTGAACCTATCTTGATATCAAAAATTTTCTCTGCAATAATCGTTGAAAATACGTAAGATAAAATCGAAGTTGTGAACATCGAAAAAAAAGATACGATAATTATAAGTAAAAATAAACTTAAAAAATGCAATAATAACTTCTTTTTCATGTACTAACTCATCCTTTGGAAACAAATTTATAACCCAAACCCCTAATATTAATTAATTTCTCAGGTAAACTTGGATTTTCCTCAATTTTCTTCCTAAGCCTTCTAATATGAACAACGACAGTATTTTCATATCCTCTTCCTAGCTCTCCCCACACTGCCCTATGTAATTGCGCGGTACTGAAAACTTGATTAGGATGTTTAATCAGAAAACATAATAACTCATATTCTTTTAACGGCATTGCGACTGAACTACCATTAATCAAAACTACCGCTTCTTTCATATCAACCTTTATTCCCTCGATTTCATAAATAAACGTTGTTGCCTTTTGAATATTTTCAAGTTTTTGTCGCCTAGTGATAGCTTTTATTCTCGCAATTACTTCCATTGGATTAAATGGTTTTTTAATATAATCATCTCCACCTAATGTAAGTCCTGATATCACATCAAAATCAGTAGTTTTTGCTGATAAAAAGAGAATCGGGGTTTGACATTTAGAGCGAATTCTTTTACATACTTCAAAACCATCCATATCAGGTAACATAATATCCAAAATAATTAAATCGATTGGCTGTTTTTCTACTATGTTTAAAGCTTCTTCACCTGAATAGGCTGCATATAAATGGGAATAACCGTTTTTTGAAAGAGCCATTTTCAACATATCAATAATTCCCTTTTCGTCATCTACAAGTAAAATCTTCTCACTCATATATGTTCTCCTATCTAGTGTTGCTTATGCTTTTAGTAGTTACATAAACTCCCCACTTTTGTTTATTGTTTTATTTCCCCATATATAAAGCATAAAAGAAAGGATAAAAACAAGGATATAAAAATAACTCAATGAATGCGTTAGCCCCGTTTCTGTTGGCGATGCCATTGCAATTGAAGGTAACGTCCAAGGATAATATTGTTCAAGGTTCAGTATCATCATGACTAAGGAAAAAAAAGTGCATAAAACATTTAGAGATAAAGAGAACATAAAACTCTTTGTTTTTATCGCTAGTATTAATTGAAAAGCTGCAACAGGGAAAATAGCAATCCATCCGTTTATAGTAGCTTTCAAAAAGAAATTTATGTTCATATGTTCTTGTAAACCGATTAAACTTCCAGCTATTCTAAAAAAAACAAGATGCATCATTTGTGTAATTAGTAATAATAAAACTAATAGAAATAGCTTTGAAAGAAATATCCCTCCCCTTTTTACGGGTAAAGAAAACAATTGCTTCCACCCCCCTGTTAAATGATCTGCTCTACACAAAAATATAGCATATAATCCTGATAAGATAGGAAATAAAAATAAACCATAAAAGAATGTTACTTGGTTCCACAATTGATACCATTCATTGATTCCGCTTTTAGATAGAATATCTAAAGATGATGTATAATTAAAAGACCCTAAAAAAGCTCCCAAAATAGGTACGATTAATACTAAAATCCAGATTCTTTGTCTTTTTAGTTTCATTAACTCTATTTGAAAAAGATCCATACAAGAATGCCCCCTATACTATATCCCGTTTCGTAAAATGAAGCATGCCCATCAATATAATTAGAGCGCCAATTACGAGACTTAACCCTACATATATACTAGAATTTTCGGTTTGTATTATACTCATATTTTGGGCTTCATCAATGACTAGTTGTATTGGTAATACTGACGTTGGAAAAGTCCAAAACAAAAATCTTCCTACCTCAAATGGAAAAACATAAAATGTATAACTAAAAATCGCTGAAAAAATCCCTATACTCAATGGAAATGCTTGATTCTTTATAATGAGCGAAAGCCAGAGTTGAAAGGCGATTATTGGAATATAAGCTATAACAAGTGAAACAAATGCTTTTAGAATTAGATTCATGACATTTACATCCGTTCCTATAAATATAAATCCTATAAATATAAACCCAATCATCACACTTATAAAAAAAATAAGTTCAGCAATAATGCATTCCATCAGTTTTGCGAAATAAATTTTGCTCTTTCTTAATGGGAAAGTAAAGATTTGTTTCCACGTATTGTATCTGTGCTCAGAATTGGCAATGTAACTACATATCAATGCCATCGATATTGGAAAGAAGATTGAACATACCGTACTCATTTGTAACAAGTAACTTTCCCAGGGTGATTCATCAATAGGGTTTTTCCCTATCGACAAACTTGCAAGTAGTAATACAACTACTCCTGAAATAAGAGGTAGGAGAAATACATACTTGTTCATTTTTTTAAAATCTATTTGAATCAAGGTCCACATGATTTTCTTCATCCTTCCTAATTAAATTCAGGAAAATTTTCTCTAGTGGCTCTTTATGTTCTTCAATTCTGTATACTTGTATCGCATTTTCAACTAACAATTTATTAATAGCCGCAACTTCCGTGTATTCTATTTTACTAATCACAAAGCCATTATCATGATTAGTAAACTTTATTTTTCTATCTGTTAATAATCGTTGAGAATGCTCGATTTCTTCCACATGAAAGTAAGTAGATGACTGGCTAAAATTTCTTAAACTACTCATTTCCCCTTGAAATATTAACCTCCCTTTATTGATAATTCCAACATGTGTAGCAATTTGATCAATTTCACTCAGTAAATGACTGGATATAATGACTGTCATTCCAAATTTCTTTGGGAAAGACTTTATTAGCTCTCTTATTTCCTCAATACCTGATGGATCGAGACCATTTGTTGGTTCGTCTAAAATCAGTAATTCTGGTTTCCCTAAAATAGCTGACCCAATACCTAATCTTTGTTTCATACCAAGCGAGAAATTCTTTGCAAGCTTATCTTTTGCCATGTTTAGTCCCACGATTTGAAGTACTTCATTTATTCTTACGTCAGGAATTTTTCTAATCTTCGCGATTATCTTCAGATTTTCAAATGCAGTTAAATTTCCATAATACGAAGGAGATTCTACTAGAGAACCAACATTTTTTAATACCTCAATTCTATTTTCTATAACGGATTTACCACTTATTCGAATTGTACCTTTAGATGATTTAATTAATCCTAAAAGCATTCGAATCGTTGTCGTTTTTCCAGCACCATTCGGTCCTAAAAAACCATAGATTTGCCCTTTCCTTACCTCTAATGAGACATTGTCTACGACAGTAGAATGTTTGTATTCTTTTGTTAAGTTTGTTGTTTCGGTAATCATCTTTTCCATCCTCTCACCTCAAATGCAAAGATATCAGACGAAAATGAACAGAAAAAGAATAGAATATTAACAGAACATTAATCTTTAACAATGGGATATAGCACAGGTTAAAAAATATTCATAAGCTGTGGTCTCGCAACTCATACATGAATAGTTTTATATAAAAAACCCCCAAATCTTATTTAAAAAAGATTTGAGGGCTCTATATTTAAATATTCATGAGACTTTTAAGCTCTTCATCAAAACAGCGCTTGACTCCATTTAGCAACTAAAAAGATTCGCGCTCCTAGCTTAAAAAGCAAAAACCAAAAAG
The DNA here is from genome assembly GCF_044762775.1 of Lysinibacillus sp. NPDC096418. Lineage (NCBI taxonomy): Bacteria > Bacillati > Bacillota > Bacilli > Caryophanales > Bacillaceae > Lysinibacillus > Lysinibacillus sp. NPDC096418. Next base: position 74,466 of record NZ_JBIWEY010000017.1, on the reverse strand, counting down.
TATGCTAGGTCGGGAGAGCCTGCTAAAATAACAAGCGGTTATGCTGGTTCGCAGGAATCTTCCTTTTTAAGAGTGATGGGAGCTCAATCTATGAAGTTGCAGGCACCTTTCGTACCCAAGCAATGATGACAGCCAGGATAAGTGCAAATCCTAAATATCCCACTGTTGAATATACTTTACCTACTAATGTTGTAAATCCTACTAAACTCGCAGCGAATCCTATTAAGCCAATAAGGACTATACTCGGTTTAAAATATTTATGTTCTGGTGCTACAAAACGTACTGTAAATGCATAAAACATGCCGACTGCCGTGTTGTACATCATACCTAATAATGCAATTGACATTAACACACCTACAAATGGATGAATTTGTTTTGCCAATTCTAGCGTTGGCATCGCGGTACCACCGACAATATCCATTTTAACGAACATCGTAATATTAATAAGTAGAATTAACGCACCAAGCATTAGTCCACCAAAAAGACCGCCTAACCCAGCAACTTTACGATCTTTCACTGTCCCCCCCATAACAATTAACATCGCTGCACCAGCTGCAATATTATATGATACGTAAAGTAATGCCCCTATAAACCAATTCGAAGCCGCGGATGGTTGTTCCTTCGCTAAAACATCTTGCTGTGTAATAGTTAAATCCATTGTGAATATGGAATAAATCAAAATAATAAAGATAATCCCCATTAAATAAGGTGTCACTAAAGCTATTATATTAATAATATTTTTAACATTTAATAGCAATGTTAAAATAGTAATTACCACCATAAATATACTACCGATCATTGGATCTATGCCGAACATTTGATTGAATGTTGAGCCTGAGCCAGCGAACATGACTACAGCTACGCCAAATAAGAAGAACGTAATTAACACATCCAAAATCGTTCCAACGTAGCGTCCACCTATGTGGTAAATAACTTCTTTATGCGAAGTCGTTTTTAAATCTGTACCGAGTTGTGCTAAATTCAAACCTAAAAACGCAAATGCAATTGTTGCCACAATCGCCCCTGCAATGCCGTATAAACCAAAGCTTGTAAAGTATTGCATGATTTCTTGTCCAGATGCAAAGCCAGCTCCTATGATTAACCCGACAAATGCACTACCTATTTGCAAACTTTTCTTCATAGAACACCTGCTTAATAATTATTTATATGTTTTTTGTGCTACTGTAAATGAATTGATTGTTTCCACATTTACGTCATAGCCGATTCCTGATTTTTGAGGAACCTGAATATAACCGTCTTCCGCAACGACCTCTGGCTCGATGACATCGTTTTCCCAATAACGAGATGAGCCTGCTGTATCACCTGGTAATATGAAATTTGATAGCGTTGTTAATGCAACATTATGGGCACGCCCAATGCCTGACTCTAACATCCCGCCACACCAAACTGGGATATTATTCGCTTCACAGTAATCATGTATTTTCTTCGCTTCAGTTAAGCCACTAACACGACCAATTTTAATGTTAATGATCCGTGTACTTCCTAATTCCACAGCTTTACGTGCATCTTCTAAAGAATGAATACTTTCATCTAAACAAATTGGTGTATCGATAAATTTTTGCAATTTTGCGTGGTCGATAATATCATCTGAAGCTAAAGGTTGTTCGATCATTGTTAAATTAAAGGCATCTAATTGCTTTAATGTCTCTGCATCCTCTAGGTTATATGCAGAGTTCGCATCTGCCATAAACGCTACGTCCGGGTAGGTTTCACGTAATGTACGCATAACTTCTACATCCCAGCCTGGCTTAATTTTAATTTTCATGCGTTTGTAGCCTTCTTTTACATAGCCATCTACTAATGCTACTAGGCCCTCAATCGATTGTTGAATACCAATACTAATACCAACCTCAATTTTGTCTTTTTTACCACCAAGTGCAGCTGCCAATGATTGATTTGTTTGCTGTGCATAAATATCCCAAATAGCACCTTCTAGTGTCGATTTCGCCATATTATTTTTGCGAATTGGCTTAAAGATTTCGTTTACTTCATCTGGATGACTAATTTCTTTGTTCAAAATAAGCGGGATTAAGAAATCCTCTAGAATATGCCAGTTCGTTTGTAATGTTTCTTCGTTATACCACGGTGAATGGAACGCAACAGATTCACCCCAACCAATAGTGCCTGATTCATCTTTCGCTTCTAAGACTAAGAAGTCTCTATCCGTAAATGTGCCAAAACTTGTTGTAAATGGGGCCTTCAATTTCATTTTTAGTTGACGAATTGTAATTTCTGTAATTTTCATGTTAGTTAGCTCCTTCCAAGCCTAATGTTGCTAATTTTACAAGTACATACTCGTTGTAAATGTCTTGTTGTTGTAATTGAACTGCTGTATAGCCTTGTGCAAATAAGTTTTGCAACAACTTACGCGTTTGTAAACGCCATTCTAATGCTAACGCTGGATCCTTTGTTTTCAATGTTTGAAAATCCTTTGGTACAGGTAGTGCGTATACACTTTCATTGAATACAAAATTTTCCGAAATTTCTAGTTGCGGCAAGCCCTGCTCATTTAATGTACAACTCGCTACAGGTACAGCGTTAGTTGCATCAATTGATACATCATCGATGACATAATCAGATGTTAAATACCAACTCACTTCAAAACAATCAGAAGGTAAACCCTTGTTTAAACCATCCTGCATTTCACCGTAACAGTTTTGCTCATATTTGTGGCAAACACCATTTAGCTTCGAAAGATTTAAATAACCATTACGGGTTTCTAACGGATCAAAAGTCCACACCATTAAATCATAGCCTCGCTCAATCGCAAGCATTTGCTGGGCATTTTTTAATGATTCACCAATTCCTTGTGAGCGATAATTTTCATCAATACCGAGCATATGTGAACATAAGTAACTTTTACCCTCCCGAAATCCCGCGAACCCATAGCTAAAGCCTACTAATTTATCGCCATCATAAGCGCCTACAACGATTCCACCATTTTTCACCGCTGTTAATGTCTGATGAATCGGAATCGGTGGCATCCCCCACACATCGTATTCAAGCTGCTGTACTTGCTCAAGTTGTTCAATTGTCTTTACTTCTCGAATATCAATCATTCAAATCGCTTCTTTCTTATTCTTTATAAAGCTCGTGATATAGCTTTCGTAATAATTTTTACACCCGTTAGAAGACGTTCTCTATTAAAAGTCATGTCCGGATGATGTAGGCCTGGTGTGACTCCACATCCAAGTCCGAGCATTGTTGCCTTAAGATTAGGACGATCATATGTATAAAAATGGAAATCTTCACCACCCGGTGTCACAACAGGTAATGCACAAGCTGATTCACCGACTACATCAATAATGGCATTTCGCATATGCTCCATGGCCTCATCATTCACTAAGGCAGCAACGATATTTGCATCTACTTGAAGGTCCACCTTCGCACCGTACATTACTTCTACGGATGCTATTACACGTTTAATTCCTGCTGTTATAGCATCCATCACTTCGTTTGTTTGTGCACGACTATCAATACTGAAGGTTGCCTTTCCAGGAATAATATTTGTTGAAGTACCACCTGCATTGAACTGAGTCATTTTAACTGAGGCCGATACATTCGGGTCTGTCCAAATCTTTTGTAAACCATCTACAATCGCTGCCCCAACTTCAATCGCATTGATTCCCAATTCAGGGCGTGCACCATGCGCTTCTTCCCCAATAATCGATCCTGTAAAAAGCCTCGCCGCCCCGTGATACAGCGCAGGGGCATAAGTGCCGTCTTGTAATTCTTTTAATGGACGAACATGGACACCAAATAGATAGTCTAAGTCATCAATCACACCTTTTTCCACAAATGCTCGAGCACCCGCTGCCTTTTCTTCCGCCGGTTGAAATAGAATTCGTACCGCACCAGCAAGGTTCGCTTCCATCTCCTTCAAAACTAGCGCTGTCCCAATAGCCATCGTCATATGGCCATCGTGTCCACAAGAATGGTTTGCTTTAAAGACACCATCTACTTCTTGCCATAGTGCATCTATATCTGTACGAAACCCTACTTTTGGTGTCCCTTTACCGATATCAACGTAAAGTCCAGTCATATCTTCGAACAATTGTGGCTTCATACCTGCCTCTTTTAATAATTTCGCAATAAAATTCGTTGTTTGATATTCTTGCCAACTAACTTCTGCGTGTTCATGTAAGTGAGTAAAAATTTCATCAAGTCTAGATTGTAAATTTACTAAAATCTCTTTCATGTTTGTCAACTCCATCGATCTGCAATAAAGCTATTTTGAAAATCATCATATTTTACACGCTGTTTTTCGTAATAATCATGATCTTGAGCTGTCATACCTACAATTAACGTATTCAAAAATGAAATAAGCGCTGGCATACCATCAATTGTCGACATCTCTTGTTGCTCATTTACAAATGTAATTGTTGAATATTTTGTGATTGGCGCTATTCGCGAATCCGTAATACCGATAATTTCACATTTCTTATCTTGAATTTCTGACGCTAATTGAATCGGTTCTTTAAAATAACGGTGAAACGATAAAATAATGACAACAGACTCTTCATCTATTTCTTGTAAAGATCTAATCATCTCGTTCGTTTCGAGCTTCATCAGAACAACTTTCGGGCGCAATAAATTTAATGTGAAATACAGCCATTGTGCGGCTAAGTTAGAAGAACCATAACCGATAATGAAAATCTTTTTCTTTGTATGCAATAACAACGAAGCACGATTAAAATCTTCTTCGTGCAAATTTTTCGAAATATTCAAAATTCTCGACGCATCTTTTTCCATCGTTTTTTCGTAAAAACGTGGATTTTCAATAAGTTTCTGTTTTGACTGTAAATAATTTTGTAAGCTACTATTATTTCCTTCATTGAATAAAAACATGGTTACCTCACGCTGTAATTGCGCATATCCTGATAACCCAATGGCGTAGCAAAAACGAATAACCGTCGTCTCACTAACCCCTGCTTTTTCACCGACATTAGTAGCAGAATGTACGCCAACAAACTGCAAATTTTTTAGCGTAAATGTCGCTACTTTTTGCTGGCTTTTCGAAAGCGTATGAAACTTTTCTTGAATAATATATTGAATGTTTCTATCATCCATAAAAAGTACATCCTTTTTTTATATTTTTTTGAAGTATACACTTCATTTTTATCATGTTACATACAGTAACACATATTTTTTCGGAATTCAATGTATTTTCTGAAATTTCTGTTTAAGAATACATCCATAACAGTAGTAGACGGATTAAATTAAAAAAAGGGCTGAAATCTCATCGTGAGACAGCCCCCTTACTCCTTATAAAGCTCTTAAAATAGCTCTTGTAACTATACACACACCTGTAATGAGACGGTCTCTATTAAAAGTCATTTTCGGATGATGTAACCCAGGCGTTACACCACATCCAAGTCCAAGCATTGTCGCTTTCAGACTGGGGCGTTCATGTGTATAAAAATGAAAATCTTCTCCACCCGGTGTAACTACTGGTGATGCACAACCTTCCTCACCAACTACGTCAACGATTGCTAAACGCATAATTTCTAGTGCTTTATCATTTACCGATGCGGCCGCAACATGCACTTCTTTTTGAAGATCAATTTTCGCATCATACATTGTCTCTACAGTTTCTTTCACTCGATGAATTCCTGTTGTTAGGCTTTCCATCACTTCATTTGTTTGCGCACGTGCATCTATACTAAATGTCGCTTTCCCTGGGATAATATTCTTCGAAATACCTCCCGCTTGGAACTGCGTCATTTTGGCTGAGGCCGATACATTCCTATCCGTCCAAATCTTTTGTAATCCTTCTACAATAGCAGCACCTACTTCTATAGCGTTTGTGCCCAATTCCGGACGAGATCCATGTGCATCTTCACCAATAATTGTCCCATTAAAAACTTTGGCCGCACCATGATATATGGCAGGTGCATATGTGCCATCCTTCATTTCTTTTAAAGGACGAACATGAACACCAAATAAGTAGTCTAAATCATCAACCACACCTTTTTGGACAAATGCACGAGCACCCTCTGCCCTTTCTTCCGCTGGTTGAAATATAATTCTCACCGCACCTGAAAGTACTGATTCCATATCCTTTAACAATAATGCTGTCCCAATAGCCATCGTCATATGCCCATCATGTCCACAAGAATGATTTGCCTTTAACACACCATCTACTTCTTGCCAAAGTGCATCCATATCTGTTCGAAATCCAACTTTGGGTGTCCCTTTACCAATATCAACATAAAGTCCAGGGATATCTTCAAACACACGTGGTTCCATGCCAGCTTCCTTCAATAACTTCACAATGTAATCTGTCGTTTGATGCTCTTGCCAACTAATTTCTGCATGTTCATGTAAGTGAGTAAAAATGTCAGCTAACCTCTGCTGTATCCTTTGTAAATCCTCATTCATTCTAGTCAACCCCATCGTTTTGCTGTCAATTACGTCTCGGCGAAACTGCCACTGACGCTCCGCTTTCGTGCAGAAAAACCATGCGTCCTGATTTTGAATTGTGCAAGTACAATTCAAAATCTGTGACACCCGCCAGAGGCTTTATCTTCATTCAGTCGACGGTTGGATATTTAATAAAGAAGCTAAAATCGCGAACAACTCACTACCTACAAAGATGACAGTTCACTACTGAATGAAGATAAAGCTATTTTAGAATTCATTCTAGTTTACGCACTCACTTTCATAATAGACACGGTTTTATACCAGTATCTTTGAATCTACACCAATATCTGTACTTGCAAAACATAAGCATAAAATCAAAAGCGCGAGGTCTTATTTGTTTTTCACAGGAGAAAACCGAACATCGAATTTTTTTAGAATATTTTCCAAACATTAAAAAGCTCATTTACCAAAATTCATATACAACTTAAATATAAATATGTGCCAAATAAGTCTAAAGACCTGAAATGACGCTTATTTTAAAATATGTTGTATATCAAAATCAGCAATTTAAAAAGTTCTAAATCATTTAAGTCACTATTCCACCTTGCCTCGTTATTAATACGTTGAGCTTTAACATGATTCAACGTATACCGCCACTATTCTTGATTTTGATTATTTTGTGCCTACAAAACCACAGTCTAAAAGACATATTAAAAACTGCTATACGAAAAGTAACTTCTTCGTATAGCGGTTTTCATTTAGGGACTTATTGAACAGTACCAGTTCGTCTGTTCATATTTATTTTCTTAAAACTCTAAGCCTTCTGTATTCATTAGCTGTTTGACAAAAGTAACAACCTTTTGTTAACGTTAAGTTGTTACTTGTTAATTTTTAGGTATTATTAACCCTCTAATATAAAAAAACAATAAGAAAGGAAGATTTTATGAGATTAAGAAGATTTTCAAAGATAGGATTGGCTCTAGGATTAAGTTTATTATTAGCTGCATGTAGTTCAGAGGATGAAAGTACAAAAAATAAAGAGGTCAACTTAGCCTATGTTGAATGGGATACTGAAATTGCCTCTACAAATGTAATAGGACAAGTTATAGAGGATTTAGGATATGATGTGACACTAACCGCACTCGATAATGGAATTATGTGGGAGGCTCTTTCTAATGAAGAGGTTGATGGCATGGTGTCCGCTTGGATACAAATGCATACCCCACAAATTGAGAAGTACAAGGACGATTTAGACTATTTGGGCGAAAACCTAACAGGGGCGAAGATTGGCATGGTAGTGCCTACATATATGGACGTTAACTCGATCGAAGATTTAACAAATGAAGCTGGTAAAACGATAACAGGTATTGACCCAGGAGCAAATATGACAGCAGTTACAGAAAATGCTTATAAGGTTTATCCTAACCTGGAAGGCTGGACTGTACTTACTTCATCAGGGGGCGCTATGACAGCAGCGCTTAAGCAAGCACTTGAGAAAAAAGAAGAAATCATCGTTACAGGTTGGTCTCCTCACTGGAAATTTAATGCTTTTGATTTAAAATATTTAGATGATCCTAAAGGTATATACGGAGCTGAAGAATCTATTGGTACATTTGCACGTAAAGGATTTAAAGAAGATAATCCGGAAGCACACAGCGTTCTCGATAACTTCCACTGGACTGCAGAAGATATAGAAAGTGTGATGTTTGATATTATGGAAGGCACTTCTCCAAAGGAAGCAGCAAAAAAATGGATTAAAGAAAATGAAGATAAAGTTGCTGAATGGACGAAAGATGTAAAATAGTACAAACCACAAAGTTTATAGTTCATCATCATCATAACAAAGGGTTGATTTCCGTTCCGGCTGGGCGCTTTCCGAGGGCATCCGATGAGCTGCTTCACTCGGCAAGACTCGTTCCAGGGTCTCTGGCCAACATGATGTTGGTCGCAATGGCGTTGTCACACGATGTGACGTTTTTAGCCTTTGTTCCTTTATTGTAACCCCCTAGGAGTCGCCTAGTCTACACTCCAATCTACGAGCACTCTAAAGTGCCGCCTGTAACGGATATCAATCAGTGCCTTGAACAAACTATCATGAACCTTCACAAAGAATTTGTTGACGTAATTATTATTTAACAGTCTGAAAACGTATTGGATTAGGTAATATCCAATACGTTTTTTGTATACTTCGACTAGTTAAATCTTCGAAAACGATAGCTCATTGTTAAAGGTCTTAACGTTAGTTAATCTATTCATTTGAACAAAAGATTTTAAACTCTCCTTCAGCATAATGATTATTATTCATAATTCTATATGCTATATTTAACACAAGGATTTACGAAAGGATGTTATTTATGGCTAAAAGTGTAGTACTAGCTGAAAAACCGTCAGTTGCACGCGATATTGCGCGTGTATTGAAATGCAATAAAAAAGGAAATGGATATCTTGAAGGAGATAAATACATTGTTACCTGGGCTCTAGGCCATCTAGTAACATTGGCAGATCCAGAAAGTTATGATGTGAAATATAAAACGTGGAATTTAGAAGATTTACCAATGTTACCAGAACGTCTAAAATTGACGGTTATTAAGCAGTCTGGTAAACAATTCAACGCCGCTAAATCTCAATTAACACGTGGCGATGTCAATGAAATCATTATCGCGACTGATGCAGGCCGTGAAGGTGAACTAGTAGCACGCTGGATTATCGAAAAAGCAAAAGTCAATAAACCAATAAAGCGTCTTTGGATATCATCTGTAACAGATAAAGCGATTAAAGATGGTTTTGCTAATTTAAAGCCTGGTAAAGCATATGAAAATTTATATCACGCGGCAGTAGCACGCTCTGAAGCAGATTGGTATTTGGGGCTAAATGCAACGAGAGCACTAAGTACTAAATTCAACTCTCAATTAAATACAGGACGAGTGCAAACACCTGTCGTAGCAATCATCGCCAAACGCGAAGATGAAATTAAACATTTCAAGCCACAAACTTACTATGGTATCGAAGCTCAAACAGCAGATAAATTAAAACTAACTTGGCAAGATAAAAACGGTAATAGCCGTTGTTTCGATAAAGAAAAGGTCGATGCAATCGTTAAAAAGCTTGGCAGCAAGGATGCTGTTGTAACTGACATTGATCGCAAACCTAAAAAGACATTCTCTCCTGGTCTTTATGATTTAACAGAACTACAACGTGATGCCAATAAAATCTTTGGTTATTCTGCAAAAGAAACGTTGAACATTATGCAAAAACTTTATGAGCAACACAAAGTATTAACGTATCCTCGTACGGATTCACGTTATATTTCCTCGGACATCGTTAGTACTCTTCCTGAGCGTCTGAAAGCGTGTGGATTCGGAGAATATCGTTCCTTAACAAATAAAATTTTAAACAAACCGATAAAAGCCTCGAAATCATTTGTAGATGATAGCAAGGTATCTGATCACCACGCCATCATTCCAACTGAAAGTTATGTAAATTTATCTGCTATGACTGATAAAGAACGTAAAATTTACGACCTAGTTGTGAAACGTTTCTTAGCAGTACTTTTCCCTGCTTTTGAATACGAGCAGCTGACATTGAATGCAACAATTGACGATGAGAAATTCGTTGCACGCGGCAAAACAATCATTAACGCTGGTTGGAAAGAAGTATACGAAAACCGATTCGATGATGAAGATCAAAGTGAAGATGTAAAAGAGCAATTACTTCCTCGCCTTGAAAAAGGGGATACGTTAAAAACAAAATTAATCGCCCAAACATCAGGCCAAACAAAGCCACCTGCACGATTCAATGAGGCGACATTACTGTCAGCAATGGAAAACCCTACGAAATATATGGAGACAAACGATAAACAACTTGCAGACACATTAAAGTCTACTGGTGGACTTGGTACGGTTGCGACGCGAGCAGATATTATCGATAAACTATTTAATTCATTCTTGATTGAAAAACGTGGAAAAGACATTCATATCACTTCAAAAGGTCGTCAGCTACTTGATTTAGTCCCAGAAGAATTAAAGTCCCCTACTACGACAGCCCAGTGGGAACAAAAATTAGAGCAAATCGCCAAAGGGAAACTAAAAAAAGAAACGTTCATCAACGAGATGAAAAACCATACAAAAGAAATTGTATCTACCATCAAATCAAGTGATAAGAAGTTTAAGCATGACAATATCTCTACGAAGTCTTGCCCAGATTGCGGCAAGCCAATGCTTGAAGTGAACGGAAAAAAAGGCAAGATGCTAGTGTGCCAAGATCGCGAATGTGGTCACCGTAAAAACGTGGCTCGTGTCACAAACGCTCGTTGTCCACAATGTAAGAAAAAGTTAGAACTACGTGGAGAAGGCGATGGTCAAATATTTGTATGTAAATGTGGTCACCGTGAAAAACTAGCTGCATTCGAGGCCCGCCGTAAAAAAGAAGGTGGCGGTAAAGTAGATAAGCGTTCAGTACAGAAGTATTTAAAGCATCAGGAAAAAGAAGCTGAACCGATTAATAATGCTTTTGCAGATTTATTAAAAGGTATGAAGTTTGATTAAATCCGTTAATAGAATAGTTATTTTTTGAATAATAATTACTAAATAAAGTAAAACAGAGTTGGTCTACACAGCGTATAGAATCAACTCTGTTTTATTATTATCGTTTGTTTAATTAACGAACACCTACAGTTTAATTCCCCCTATAGTATTGGGCTTGCTTCTCGTATACATGCATGAAAACGTTTTTTACTTCCGTATATTCATCTTGTAATTCTGTAGGAATTTCCTCTATCCCGTTAGCATACAGAATCCCACTTTTTGACATTATAGTTTCATTAGTCATAAGCGCTTGAATATATTCTTCATATTCTTCGGATGTTAAAACTTCTTTACTAGAAATTTCCCCGTTCAATCGATCAAAATATGGTTGGATTTCATACAACGCTTCTTTAATTTCCTCTACTTGTTGTGCAGGGATTACTGAATAATCAATGTTCCCATTTTTATCGCCATATTCAAGTTTTGCAGTTGTAAATACATTTAGCAATGCTTTAAATTGTTTAAATTGCTCTTTTCCTAAATCACCTTTTGCCTGAGTTAATTTCGCATCAAATAGTAAATACCCCTCCATCGTAGCACTTGCAACATGTTTTTTCAGATTATCAAACGATTCATATAAATCATCTGCAAGTAAAGCTTGATAAGCAAAGGCACCTGTTGGAATCATAATACTAGCTGCAACAACAGCTGGGAGCAAACGTTTTCTCATGAATCCCTTTACTTTACCACCCATCTCTGTTTTCGCTTGACTAACACCCTTTTTACTCCTTTGATGAAGCTCTGTTGGAATTTCTATATTCGAAAGCTCTTGTTTTAATTGATTATCCAAAGTGATTGACCTCCTTTATATTTTGACGAAGTTTATCTAGAGCACGGTATAAAATAGACTTTGCTGTACCGAGTGGGATTTCTAATATTTCCGATATTTCTTTCAGTGTACGGTCATTATAATACTTTAATAAAATCACACTCTTCTCATCTTCTTGCAAAGCATCCATAAGTTCTTGCAATGACAAAGAAAGTGAAATATCTTCATCTGCTGAACCAACAAGTACTTCAAACTCTGGTTTAAGCTGAATTACCTTTTTATTTTTCTTAATTAAATTTAATGCACAATTGATAGCAATCTTCATCATCCATGTTTTAAAATACTCTGGCTTTTTCAAAGTGCTGATATTTTTAAATGACTGGTATGCCACTTCTTGAACGATATCTAAAGCATCATCTTTATTCTTAACATAAACATAAGCCATTCGATAAATATCTTCTTCGTATTGTTGGAAAAGCTTTAAGAAAGCCTTGTCATTTCCCTTTTGTGCTTTTAGTACTAAACGTGGGATGCTTATGATCATTCCCTCCTTTCCATTTGCGCTTCAACTATTAGACAAGCGAGGGCTTTATTTGGCTTAAATTATTTTAAAAAATTTTCCATTCTATGTATTTCAAGCATTTTTAAGGTTCATCATCATAATTTGGAGTTGATTTCCGGTCTGGCAGATCGCCCTCTGGAGCAGAAATCAACTACCACTTAATTAAAAAAAATAAATGTTTTACAATTTACTCGTTATTGGCTATTTTATTTTTCCCATATCAATATAGCGTTGTCTAATACCGAACTCCAATCATTTTCTTCTACAGCTATTTTTTCTATATCCCAATCTGTGTAGTAAACCGCATCGACCAATTCACTTTCAGGAAGTGTAGACTATATCGCGTCTACTCGGTTATAAAATCTAGAGTAATTAAAATAACAATTATTGAATATCAAAGAATTTCAAAATAGAGCGTTAATTCGTTTTCGATTAACGCCCCTAGTTTAAGTGAATTACTTTATATACATTTTTTATGCTGCGATAAGCTAGGCACTACTTCTTAATAGATAAAATATTTTTGTCTCCATTACGCTCGCAATCTTTCAGAATATACTCTGTACTTTCATTCGTTTCAACTTCTTCAATTGAGGTACAAGTTGTTTGAATTATACTTCCCTGAACGTATTGATCTCTTCGTGTATCTGTTATTGACTTTACGATTTTACCATCATATTCAAGATCATGAAGTATCGGATCACCTTCCGTTGTATACCTTACCACCCTTATATGGTCTTCTTTCCCCTGGTATACATGGTTGATAAACTCATCAAACCTCGTTTTATTTTCTAATTCACCATGTGTTTCTACTATATCTTCTAAAGAAGAAATATAATATGGTGGTATATTGTTTGGAAACATATATATATCTGTTGAGCTATCTACACTATTACAACCATAAATTAAGAGTATAAAGAATAATATAAATAAACCATTTATCTTTTTCACACATATCCCCCTCCTTTTTCCAATTAGACGTTTCCCCTTCCGAATTGTTACTTTTTTTCATTCTATATCCACCCTAATCTTGGATAAGCCTCACATTTATAAATTTCAAAAAAGTGAATACTTAAGCTTTCATCCCCTTGGGTATTTCCAGTATCTAAATACAAAGTCTGCAAAATGAAAACAGCGCCCTTTCACCATTGAAGAAATCAATGATGAAAGGAGCGCTTTGTTTTAAGTAATGGACTCTACAGTTACCTCAGAATGACGAGTTGTTTCTCCATCTATTTTATTTATCTAGTAATTAGTACAACCCATCTGCATCTTCTTTAGTATTAATGAAGATGTTCTTTGTTTGTGTGTATGCATCTAGTATTGATTTGTACGTTTCACGACCAATACCTGATTTTTTATATCCACCAAATGGAGCACCAGCAGAGAAGTTAGTATATTGATTCACCCACATGCGGCCCGTTTCAATACTACGAGCTACACGTAATGCTGTGTTTAAGTTACTTGTCCAAACACCGCCACCAAGACCAAATTCAGAATCATTCGCCATTGCGATTACTTCTTCCTCTGTTTCAAACTTAATGACTGTTGCAACTGGTCCGAAAATTTCTTCTTGTGCAATGCGCATATCATTTGTACCTGCTAATATCGTTGGCGCCATGAATACACCGTTCTCAAGACCATTTTCTTGTAATTGGTAACCGCCAGTTACAAGTGTTGCCCCTTCTTCTTGACCGATTTTCACGTATTCTAAAATCTTTTCTAATTGACGTTGGTTAATTTGTGCACCCATTTGTGTGCCTTCTTCCCATGGTAAGCCAACTTTTACGCTCTCGAATTTTTCTTTTATTGCTGTTAAAAATTCATCGTATATACCCGCTTGTACGAAAATTCGAGAACCAGCAGAACATACTTGTCCTTGGTTGAATAAAATACCGTTTGTGGCACCTTCAACAGCACGTTCCCAGTTTGCATCATTGAAGAAGATATTTGCTGATTTTCCGCCAAGCTCTAATGTTGCAGGGATTAAGCGATCAGCTGCCGCTTTGGCAACTAAATAACCAACATCTGTTGAACCTGTGAATGCTAATTTTGCAAAGCCTTCGTGGTGTAGCATGTAGTCACCAGAGTGTGAACCACGGCCTGTAATAACGTTTACAACGCCTGCTGGTAAAACTTGATCTAAAATTTTCGCCAGTTCTAAAATGCTCAGTGAAGTTGTTGATGATGGAGAGATTACAACTGTGTTTCCTGCTGCGATAGCAGGTACAATTTTCCACGCTGCCATAAGTAGCGGGAAGTTCCAAGGAATAATCTGACCAACAACACCAATTGGTTCTTTCAATGTTAATGTTAAGTTGTTTTCGTCTAATTGTTGAGCAGTACCTTCTTCAGATCGAATAACACCTGCGAAGTAACGGAAGTGATCTGCACTTAGTGGTACGTCCGCGCTCATCGTTTCACGTAAAGGTTTCCCGTTGTCTAATGTTTCAACCATTGCTAAACGCTCACGGTTTTCATCGATTAAGTCTGCAATTTGAAGAAGTAATTTACTACGCTCTTCAATACTCACATGTTTCCATGTTTTAAACGCATTTTGAGCAGCTTCAACTGCTTCATCCACATCTGCATGACTTGCGTCGATGAAATCTGCTAGTTTTTCACCATTACTTGGGTTGTAAGCTGCAATTGTTTTCCCTTCAGAACCTTCTGTCCATTCCCCATTAATATATAATCTGTACTGTGAATCTATTACATTTGCTTTATCTAAATTCATAAATTAGGCACCCCTAAATATTATTCTAGTAAAGTATAATTCAACTAGTTAACGCTAGTATATAGCCGTAAAAATAGTATTTCAAAAAATCAGCTTGTGAATTATTGAACAATACAAAATAGTATTTCAAGAGAATGCTTTGATAACCGAATATAAAAAAGGGCCGTTTCAAAAAATGAAACAGCTCCTTTTTATAGTTAATTTTGAGAAACATTAGCACTATCGAAAGTAGCCATGTTCTTTACCATAACATTTGCAGCCTGAACAATCGGATAAGCAATTGCAGCTCCAGTACCTTCACCTAAACGTAAATCCAAACCGATTAAAGCTCTTTTCCCAAGAAGTTCAGATGCAGAAATATGCCCTGGTTCAACAGATTGATGCGATACAAGCATATAATGCTCGCTACCTGGCGCTAGTAATTTAGCAAGACAAGCTGAAACTGTACAAATAAAGCCATCCAGTAAAATTGGCACACGTAGTTCTGCCGCAGCTATCATTGCACCTGTCATTGCAGCAATGTCCAATCCACCAATTTTCGATAAAATATCAATGGCATCGTGTTTTTTTGGCTGATGATGCGAAATCGCTTCACGACAAACTTCAATTTTATTCTGTAGTTGCTGGTCATTAATACCTGACCCACGGCCTACGACTGATTGTGGATCTATGTCAAGTAAAACAGATAATATGGCACTACTCGTCGTTGTATTGCCAATACCCAATTCCCCTACTATTAAGCAGCGAACATCACGTGCAATCGCTTGTTTGGCTGCCTCATAACCAATTTCAATTGTCTTCCAGGCTTCTTCTACTGTCATAGCGCATTCTTTTACAATATTGCCTGTACCCATCCGCACTTTTTTCTTAATCACCTTTTCCGATGAGACATCTTGTAACATACCAACATCATAAACATCTACTGCAGCGCCAATCATTTTACCAAAAACGCTGATGCCCGCTCCACCTTCTACCATATTGATCGCCATTTCACGTGTTACAGATTGAGGTGACGCGGATACATTTTCTGCTACAACGCCATGGTCTGCAGCAAATACTAAAATACCTGGTGTAATATCAGGCTTGATCTGACCTGTCATACCCGCAAGTTGAATAGCAATATCCTCTAAACGCCCTAGACTACCAGGCGGCTTTGTAAGTGAGTTAATATATTGTCTAGCTTCTTCCATAACAGCTTCATCTAAACTTTGAACGGTAAATGATAACATTGTATGTAAACCCCTTCTAATGCAAAATTTTCTGCAAACAATGAATATTATACCATTTCATGACCACTCTTTTAAATTCATGTCAAAACTTCTAATTACAACAATCAAACAACTCATCTTATATATAAATTTTATTATTGTCCTCCCATTTTCAAAATTCCGAGTCCAATTCGCATACTCTAAATCGCCCAACATATATTGAAGTGCCTGGTATTGTAGTGAAATTGAAAGGGGAGAACAGAAAATGCAAGCTCGACATTTTAGGCCGAGGAATACGATTACAGCTGCCATTATCGTTGCTTTATCAATACTAATCGGCTATGCAATCTATGTAAATTTCATTGAAGTGCTTTAAATCTTTTAATTGATGAAGCCAAAAAATTAACGGACCTCAGACAAAATAAAATTCCTTATGATTATGTGACACCTAGTCACTTCATCATAAGGGATTTTTTCACCTTAATTGTGAACATATCTAAATTAATTTTCAGAAATTTCAATCAAGTATTTTTTATACATATATTTTATAATATACTTATTTATGTAAAAACAAATATACATAAACGAAATGGGGATGTGGTCATCATGAAGTCAGTGCGAAATAAACTTGTCAGCTTGGCCTTAATTGTTATTTTAATACCCACGTTATTAGTTGGCATCATCAGTTATTTTGTAGCAAAAAGTGAGCTCGATCAAGCAGGCCGATTAGGGCTAGAAAACGGGACATTTGCAATGGTTAATATGATTGCAGAGCTTGATAAACAAGTAAAAAAAGGTCAGTTAACCTTAGATGAAGCCCAAGAGCAAGCAAGAATACAAATTATTGGCGAAAAAACAGGAGAAAAAACAAGGTCAATCGATAACCCTGTAAAGTATGGAGATAACTTTTATTTCTACACGTTTACCGATGATGGCGTTATAAAAGGCCATCCAAACATCGAGGGAGACGATGCTTATGATTTCCAAACGGGCGATGGGCGCTATTTTATTCGTGAATTAATCGATGTAGCAAAAGATGGAGGCGGATTTGTTCGTTATGATTGGCCAACGCCGACCAATCCCGACGAGGTAGCGCCTAAAATTACATATGCCGCATTGGATGAGCATTGGGGTTGGATTGTAGCTGCTGGAACCTATGAGATGGACTTCAATATTGGGGCTAAAAAAGTACTTCTTTATACATTAGGAATGACATTTATTGCAACATGTATCGGCGTGGCACTCTATTGGTTCTTCTCAGGAAGAATGACTTCTTACATACGCCGAATTATGGCAATGACTTCAGATATCGCTAAAGGGAAATTAACGGGTGAAGATATTCCAGTCATTACGCGAGATGAACTCGGTATACTTGCTAACAACGTTAACAATATGAAAGCAAGCTTGCATGAAATGGTCAGTAACACTAGGGATTCTGCTGAACAAATGAGGGTATCATCTGAACTGCTTAGTGCTATCACAGAAGAAACGACCGCCTCTGCCGATGAAGTTCACCATGCGATTACCGAAGTTGCTGATGGTGCCGTTGCTCAAGCAGAGGAAGCAGAAATTGCAATTGGCAAAGTCGAAAATCTATCTCTTCTAATTTCGAAGACAACAGATAAATACACTGAAATTATTCATGAAATGGGCGATGTTGAGAAATTACAAGGAAATGGTAGTTTAAAAGTGAACGAGTTGGAGCAAAATTCCGATGAATTTACGCAAGTCATTGAAGAATTACGAACAAACTTCTCCAATTTAACAAAACAAATGCATGAAATTCATAATGTCGTACAAACAATCACCTCTATCTCTGAACAGACGAATCTCTTAGCTTTGAATGCAAGTATCGAAGCCGCTCGTGCTGGAGAACATGGAAAAGGTTTTGCCGTTGTAGCAGAAGAGGTACGCAAGTTGTCAGAGGATACACATGAAGCGACTGGCCGTGTACGAAATTTACTAAATCGAATTGAAGCAGATACAGCTAATTCGGACTCGAAGATGATGCATACACTTCAACTTTCAGAAGTCCAAGTGAACGCAATTGCCGAAGTAAAAGATGCCTTTGTCTCACTGTCTACTTCAATTGAAGGCATAACAACTCACCTCTCTTCTCTCGATAGCAGCATGAGGGAAATGACCGATAATCGCCTTGTTGTTGTCAACGCCATCAACGAGATTTCAAGTGTCGCAACACAATCGGCAGCGGCTTCTGAGCAAGTTAATGCATCTATTGATGAACAAAAAGCTGCGATCACTTCCATTATGCATTCCTCCGTGGAACTACATACAGAAGCAGAACGGATGCATGAACTAGTCGAACGCTTTACTTGAACATTGCTTCACATAAAAAGGCTGATAAAAAATCAATTTCCATCGATTTTTTATCAGCCTTTTCTTATTAGTGATTAACCTCGCGCCATTGCAGACGCTCTTTTCCGTTCAATTGCTGCTCAAGAACTTCATCCCAATGAGCTAATAATGTATTCCAAACACGTGCATAGTAGATATCCTGTTCTTTATCATAGACAATAAATTCAAAACAAGGAATATCATTAATCTGCGTGGCAGTTGAAGAAGTAATTGTGGAAATGATTGTTTGTGATACTGAAGGTACATCATCTTCCTCATTATCCTCTTTTGTTAGTGCCGCAATGACTTCATCGTCTTCAAATGTATCTTTACGCTCTGCATCTTCAACAACATAGCGATAAAGTGGTGGTAGTTCATCAAACTCCTCTATTCTCTCTAAGTCACCTGTTAAAAAAGCTTCATGACACGGACTATACAATAAACTCGCCGACTCTAGCTCTAACTCTTCCTCGAAAACCCCTCGTTCTAACTGCAACTCCCCTTTTGAAGTTAGTCGATAAAAATCATCAACCTTCTCAATTAAGCGGACCCGCATCATGATTGATACCAAATCTTCAATAAATAATGGGTCCACTAGTAGCAATTCACTTAACTCCTTAGCATCGTGGAAATCCGCTTCCTGCATACTAATCAAGAGCATTGTCATCAGAACGTCCATTGTTGAGCGGCGAATTGGTTCATACGTTACCTCAAGTGTACGAATCGGAATACACCATTGCTTACGCTCAACAATTTTCACACGGTGATTTTGTTGTATTTCCTTTATTAAGCGTTGCTCTAATTTTGACAATTTACTTCACCATTCCTTCATGGTTGCGTAAACCATTATAAGATTTTACTGTCGTCAGCAATTTACTATACATCTCACGCGTATCTGGAAGTTTTGCTCGCTTAGCAAACATATCTGCACTACCAACAAGCATTAGTAGCTCACGTGCACGAGAAAGAGCGACATTGACACGACGATAATCACGAGCAAAGCCTATATCTCCACCCTTTAGTGAATTACGTACCATACTCACTAAAATAACGTCCATTTCCATCCCTTGGAACTTATCAACAGTACCTGTTCTAAACTGTAAATGCGGTAAATTTAATTCCTGCTGTATGAGACGATTAATTTTCTTTACTTGCTCGCCGTAAAAACTAATAACCCCGACGCTCTTTTGCACATTCTGTGGAATTCTTCCTGCTTCTTTAGCATTTATAACGGCTTGATTTAAGTCCGTTAAAATGCGTCGAATTGTTTGCAGTTCACCTTCATTATAGCGACTTGTGCCGCCTTTCATTTGTTCTTCAAAGAATGGCTTCTCATCTGGAATATCAATCCACATCAAATGATCTTCTCGACTGACAAATTGACCTTCTAAACCGTGATCTCGCGCTGCATCCGAATCGGGTAGACCACATTGTAAGCCATTTTCCTCTCGGGCGTAAAATGGTGTAATACTATTCATAATTTTTTCGTGCATACGGTACTGAATAGCAAGCATTTGTTTATGTGTTGCCGGTAAATTATTGAATAATCGCTCGAACAATGATTCACGTAATAGGCTCTTCAGTTCCTGTGCCCCATCGAAATTCGGATTTTCATCTAACATCGACTTTAACGTTTCTTCAAGCGTATCGTCACCTAACAATGGTGGTAGTTGATGATGATCCCCTACTAGAATAATCTTCTTACCTTTTAACATCGGTAGGAGTAATTCTGGTGGAGTTGCTTTTGAAACCTCATCGATAATCACGACATCAAACGTTGGGTAGTTCTCCATAAATTCTTTACTCGCTGAGGCCACACAAGTTGTTCCGATAACATTTGCATGACGAACGTACAATTTACGAATTTCATCTAAATCATACTCCGTTGCACTTAGCAGTTTTTCACGCCACCGTTCTTGTAATTTCTTTCTTAGTGGTAATTGCTTTTCTTTGCGACCTAGTTCTTCTAAGTGTTCTTTCGCCACAACAATTGCTTCTGAAACCTCTTCATGTGTACGTTCAGGTGTTGATTGCAAAAGCTCCGTTAATGCCTTTAGCTGCTTCTCTTTTTTCAAACCGGACACATTGATGTCTTTTATCGCTTCCTCTAACCGTGTAAGTTGTTGTTCAACATCTTGTAAGCTTGTCTGTGCCGTTTGTAATAAAGCTCGCTTTGGCACGAGCTGCGCATTAGCTTGTTCTACAATTTGTAGCTTTTGCTTGGTCGTTTGAAGTTCAAGCTGTGCCTCTGAGATAAATAGTTTTAATTGAGCAACATTCTCTTCAGGAATAACACCACATTGTGTTTGGAGCGTTTCTGCTAACTGCTGAAGGCGCGTCGTATGATCAGCAAATGGCTGCAATTGTCGATGCATGCTTTGTACATTGAAGTTTGAAATTGCACATTCCTGATGTAGTAAACTTGCTACATTCTGACGAAGCGACGCAAATTCCTGATTTTTGTGGTCTTGTTGTTTTTTCAATGCAACACCTTTTTGCCAGACAAAATCTCTACGCATATAAAGCCCTAATAAAAAGCCTTCAATTTGCGTCGTTGTTGGCTGTTGATCCTCCTGGAAAGCTGCATTTAACTGTGCAAAAACACCGGTTAAATTTTGTAAAGAAAATGACTGAACAGGCTGTTGACGACTTTTTGTCAATGCTTGTTCTTTTGCTTCAGGTGGTAAAAGTGCTTCAAGCTTTGCAATAGCTTTTTGCAAACGTGAATTTATAGTTGCCCATGCCTCTAAATCCTTAGCATCCTCTAAATGCTGTAAACGTCCAATCTGTTGAGCAAGGACATGCGATGGTTGAATCATATAATGCTGTAAAAAACGCTGAATTCTCTCATAGGTAGTTAGTGAACCCACAAACTTTTCTGCCTCTTTCATGAGTAGAAGACGGCTATTTTCTTCATCATATTTCTGCTGAAGATCTTGGAACTGCGCTGTCATTTGCTGTTTTTGTTCTTGTAATTCTTTATATTGAATCACGGCTTGGTATTGCTCTATCTTTTGCGTAATTTCCTGTATTGTAAGCTGTAATTGTTCTAGCGAAGGATTATCCGAAAGTGTTTCCTCGAATGCTTGTACAGCAGGCTCAATTTGTGCGACTTGTTTCTCATAATGCTCTTTTTGCGCTTCAGCTTCTTGTTGCTCAGTTTTAGCAGCCTTTAGCCCTTTTTTTAGCTCTTGAATCTCTTGCTGTAAAACTGGCTCGTCATGGGCAGCTTGTTCCTTAGCTTTAATTTCCTTTGCCAGTTCTTCAAGCCAAACCTCAAGTTTCTCTAACTCATCTTTTGCCTTTACAATGCTCGCTTGCAGTTCTTTTTCGCGATCAGTAAAAGCTGCAATTTCCTCTTCAATAGCTATAAGTGTTTGCTCACGCCAATGTAAGGCCACATTTTCTTCGATGAATTTCTTTCCTTCTTCTTCGATACTTTCTGTACGACCATAGCGTAAAATTCGAATTTCCTGATTGGATAGTAAACGACCTAGTGCATTATCTACTGCTAAATTCGATTGTGAGGCAACAAGTGTTTTTAAACCTGCTTTGACATTTTGCTGACAGATTTCTGAGATCACAGTTGTTTTCCCTGTCCCTGGAGGACCTTGAATGACAAACAAATCTTCAACAGATAATGCCCCGGTAACTGCTCGCTGCTGATACTCGTTTAAGTTATTGTGGAACACTATATCATCACGTAATTTAGTCATTCGGACTGTAGGACGCTTTTCAAATAATATCGTCTCTAAATTCGGATTAACGGCCTCACCTTTTTCAAGCTTTGTGAAGCCATTTCGCAAACGCCTGATTTGACTAAGTGTCGCAAAATTACTAAAGCTTGCCTGTTTTGAACGTAAATTCAGCTGATCCTTTCGAGCTTGATCCTGTGCAAAAGGCTTTAAATCAATTTCCACCGATTGCTTTTGAGCACTTGCCTTTAACACCTGACCAATTTCTCCACGTACGCCCTGAATACTGACACTTAATCCTTCAAGTTGCTTCCATTCCTTTGCTTTTACATACGGACATATAAGTGTTAGCCGCGTGAAATCTTCGTTGTAATAAAATTGTTTAAATTCGCTATGAATGTCATCAATCGTTGCATCGCGTTCTTGGATTTTTAAATACCCTTCCCAACTCGCAATCCTCTTTTTCACATATTCTGTACGTTCTTCAGCGATAGGTAGCTGACGTATTTTTGTATGCAGATCAAGCGGAATACCAGCCCCGTTATTCGGCTTGGTCACAAATTGTAAAGCTGCCGCTAAACGACGATTTGTACTGACAGGTCCACGCATATGCACGAAGCGAATATTCGTTGCTAAGAAGCCCTCTGCCTTAAGAACACAATCCATAATAGCCGTTTTCCCAGCTAGTACTTCTGCTAATTTTTCGTTTTGCTCACCATCGAAAAAAATCGACAAAAACGTTTCGCCAGGTGTCTTTGCCTTCCTTTTTTCAATATAGACCGTTATATTTTTTTGTAACGTAAAAAAGGCATGCTCATTTGCAGAGCATTCCTCTATCGCTTCCTTTGCCTTATTCGTCAAAATGAGGCTACAGCGTTGTTTTTCCAGTAAAGCAATGTCCTGCACAAGCAACCCTCCTTTTCGATTCACTAAAGCTCTATTTTATCATAATTAATGACGTTACCTAACATGAAAAATCCCCTGTACAGTGATTTACTTCCACTGCACAAGGGATGTGAAATTTTATTAATGTTGATCGATTGTTTCTTTAGATAAAGATTTGCTCATTTCGCAATATTGCACGAATACACGAGCCATTTCGCGTAAACGATTGTGAACATCCTCGTCTACAATATTATTCTCCGCATCAAAATGAGAAGTATGTGTATACACATAGTTTGGTGTTACCAACGCACGGAAGTAGTCTAAAATGGGCTTTAGTTGATTTTCTACTACTAAATGATGCTGATAAGTACCACCATTTGCAACAATTGATACAGGTTTATAGCGCATTGTTTTAGGATGTAAGAAATCAAATGCATTTTTCAATACCCCTGGAATAGATGCTTGGAAAATCGGTGTTGCAATAATATACGCATCTGCTTCCTCAAATTTTTGTATCATTGTTTTCATATCATCATTTAATGGTGAACCATCGACAATTTGATGTTTATATTCACTAAAATGCATAATTTCTAAGTCGAAACTAGCATCGAATTCTTGAATGTATTGCTCAACTTGCTCTAAAATAGCACCTGTTTTACGACCAAACATTGTGCCATCTACAAGTAAAATTTTCATATATAATTTGCCTCCACCTTTGTTTTCTACAATAACATTGTAACAAAGGAATGAAAGCACGAAAAGGAGCATAGAGGTTAAAAACATAAATTCAGCCTTTAGACGGAAGAAGTTTTGTTCTCAAAAGTTCTGATTCATCACTATAACTTCAGTTGATTTCCGTTGCAGCTGAGCACTATAACAAAATGTCATCCTTTGCTTTTAGTGAAGAGCCAAAATTCTTTCAACTTTTACTTTTTTGCCTACTACTTATCATCTTTCTTTCGTTGTTTAAAGTGAACATCTTTATCTACAACCGTTTCCTCGATTTTAAACTTATCACGATTAATCACAACGTCACGGTTTATCTTGTCCTTATCTTCAGTCGCTGTACGTTTATCCCAATTAAATACAGTATCCTTTGAATTTCCTTCTTCTGAAACTTCCGGGAAATCCATTACTGCAAGTTCCTGTGAGGGATACGTTGTCACCGGTTGCTTTTTGCCATGTAACGCAATGACAATCATTGCCTTTGCTACCTGTGATGCTTCGATGGCACGTGAACGTTTCAACGGTCCTACTAAAAACGGCTTTGCTATCTTCAAGACGACTTCACCCGTTTTTTCACCAAAACGAAATTCATCTCGATTTCCTACCAATAAAGAAGGGCGAATAATCGATAAACGCTGTAAGTTAAGCTCTATGAGATCATGCTCGAGCTTCCCCTTTACTCGATTATAATAAAACGCAGAATTTTCATTGGCCCCCATTGCTGTTATCACAAGCATGTGTGGAATTCCTCGCTTCTTCGCTAATGACGCAATATAAAGTGGGTATTCAAAATCTACTTTTTCAAACGCTTCCTTCGAGCCTGCTTTTTTTATCGTTGTACCTAAACAACAATATAGTTCATTTGCAAATTCAATATCACTTTCCTCAAGTCGGTCAAATTCTCGTATTTTCACTTCTAATTTCGGGTGCACAAAATCTAGCTTTCGGCGTGCGATAACGGTCACTGAATTATATTCCTCATTCTCACATAACTGTTTAACAAGGGCTCTACCTGTTAAACCCGTGGCTCCAACTACAATTGCAGCACGCATTCCCATTGTCACTTACCCCTTTCTACAAAGCTTAGATAATTGTATAACATTTTAGCTATTCTTAATTTTTACACATACTTAGCCTTTTTTCACCATAATTTAAGTAGACAGAAGAAAGGATGGGATACTTTTGCATAACGAATCACAAACAATCAAACCTAAAAAGACAATTGTTTTCATTATTGAAAGCTGTATTGAAAAAGGACTTTATCCTTTTGAGCGGGTCGCAACACTCGCTAAACTGCTTTCAGATGAAAAAGTTTTCATATTCGCGAAAGCTTCTTCAAAGGATGCAATTCAAATTTTAACGAACGAAAAATTAACGCCTGTATTATTCGATCATTTTGACCAGTTACAAAAACATATGAAAGGATTGCAGCCAGATTTAATTGTAAGAGACGGTCGTAATTCCGAATCTTGGCAAGTGGAAAACTTACGACCATTTTGTAACACCATACTTCATTTCGATGACTTTGGTGATGGTGGCCAAGCCTGTGATTGTGTTTTACTATCACTCTATCATGAAGTTAAAGATTATTTACCGTCGCACTATATCGGTGGCAGTTTCGCATTTGCGTTACCGACAGCTTACAACCATTCAACACCACTACCTGATATAAAAAAAGTCGAGGACCCCCCACATATAGTTGTAGCTTTTGAGGATGGGGACGAGCATAACTTAACATATCGTACACTTCGCCATTTAACGCAGTTACACATTCCACTACAAATCACCGTAATGATTGATGAAAGCTACCAACACGCAACTGACGACTTACAAATGATGGTGCTTAGTCGTCGCAACACGGCTATTCTTCGCGATAAAGACGCACTCCTAAAACTATTGCCAAAAGCCGATGTAATTATTTGTAATGCCAACTATACACCTTATAAAATTGCTTCTTAT
Organism: Lysinibacillus sp. NPDC096418; assembly: GCF_044762775.1. NCBI lineage: Bacteria > Bacillati > Bacillota > Bacilli > Caryophanales > Bacillaceae > Lysinibacillus > Lysinibacillus sp. NPDC096418. The sequence goes on along the minus strand of NZ_JBIWEY010000017.1, from coordinate 48,606 downwards.
GGTGTACCTTGTATTACCCTTGCACAAAATGAAGTTGAACTTTTACATGCCTTCCCACGCGAGCATAATGGCTTTATCCACCTTGGGCTTGGTCGTAAAATGAAGCAGTCGCAAATCCAAAATGCAGTCATGGAATTACTGTTACATGAAGCTAGAAGTGAACGAGCTATTAAAAAACAACGACAGCTAAACCTAGCAAGTAATAATGAGACACTTGAAAATTTATTACTTGATTTCGCTTACGACCGTCACAATATCCCTTCAACTTAGTGCTTCTTTTTGTTTGTATATGATACAATGTATAAGAATTTTTTCACTTTCGTTTTATACAGCGTTAATTCGCTTTCGTCATAATAATTTACACATAAGGGAGTATGTATCATGTCAACAAAAAGTGATATCCAATATCAAATTACTGAATTAAAGATGGATTATATGAATTTACAAGGCGACATTGAAAAGTTAGAATCTACAGGTCATAACGATCAAGTGGCAAAAGCAGAACAACGTCTAGCCGATATGGAAGCGAAATTAGCAGAACTGAATAAACAATTAGCAGAGCTATAATATTCGCGCAAGAACATAACGACAACAAATAGACTATAAGAGATAATTATTTGGAGGAATAAATATATATGGCAATATTAACAGTTGAAAATTTAGGTCATTCTTTTGGTGACCGCACGCTTTTTAAAGATGTTTCATTCCGCTTGGTAGAAGGCGATCACATTGGACTTGTTGGTGCTAACGGTGTTGGTAAATCAACACTGATGGGCATTATTACAGGCCAAACAATCCATGATGAAGGTCGTGTTGAATGGCTACCTGGCACACATTATGGCTATTTAGATCAACATACTGTATTGTCAGCTGGTCGCACAATGCGTGATGTATTACGTGATGCATTTCTATCTCTTTATAAAAAAGAAGAAGAGCTTAATGAAATTACTGGCAAAATGGCCGATGCGACACCTGAAGAATTAGAAGAATTATTAGAGCAAATGGCCGAAGTGCAAGATGCCTTAGATGCAGGCGATTTCTACTCATTAGATATGAAAATCGAAGAAGTTGCACGCGGATTAGGTCTTGATGCAATTGGTTTAGAACGTGATGTAGCTGCCCTTTCTGGTGGTCAACGTACAAAAGTTTTACTAGCAAAACTGTTACTAGAAAAACCAAAAGTATTATTACTAGATGAGCCTACCAACTATCTGGATGAAGAGCATATTACATGGCTTTCAAATTATCTAAAAAACTATCCACACGCATTCCTACTTATTTCACATGATACTGAATTTATGAATGGCGTAGTTGATGTTATTTTCCAATTAGAATTCTCGAAACTAACTCGCTATACAGCAACATATGAGAAATTTTTAGAGCTAGCTGAGATTAACAAGCGTCAACATATCGATGCTTATGAAAAGCAACAAGAATTCATTAAAAAACAAGAGGACTTCATTGCAAAAAACAAAGCACGCTACTCTACTACAGGTCGTGCCAAATCGCGTGCAAAACAACTTGACCGTTTAGAGCGTATTGATCGCCCTGAAACAGCAGTGAAGCCTGAATTTAGCTTCAAAGAAGCACGCACACCTAGCCGTTATGTTGTGGAAGCTGAAAACTTAGTCATCGGTTACGATAAAGACAAGCCGTTATTACCGCCCCTTTCATTTATGATTGAACGCGGAGAAAAGATCGCTTTAGTCGGTATGAACGGTGTTGGTAAATCGACATTACTGAAAACAATGCTTGGTAAAATTAATCCACTTGGCGGAAAAGTTATTCGCGGGGATTACTTAGAACCATCTTACTTCGAACAAGAAGTAAAGGCAGATAAAATCACACCGATTGATGATGTATGGAATGCATTCCCTTCTATGGAACAAGCGCAAGTTCGTGCTGCTCTAGCGCGTGCAGGCTTAAAAACTGATCATATTACACGTCCACTTAATTCCCTATCAGGGGGCGAGCAGGCTAAAGTGCGTCTATGTAAACTAATGATGGATGAAACAAACTGGCTTCTATTTGACGAACCTACAAACCACTTAGACGTTGATGCAAAAGAAGAGTTAAAGCGTGCTATGAAAGAATTTAAAGGCACAATCGTTCTTGTCAGCCATGAACCAGAGTTTTACGAAGGTTTAGTAACTAAAGTTTGGAATGTACAAGATTGGTTTACGACAGGACAACAAAGCTAATACGATAATCCACCATACGCTTCTATATAAATGAAGCGTATGGTTTTTTTGATTTTCTACTACCAAAAACACTAAACTTACATCATTGTAAGCTTAAAAAACGAAACTTTCCGCTCTTTTATGCGTATATTTTAATATATTCGAAAAGTCATAGATTAAAAAAATTTTCAAGGAATTTACTAACTACCTATTGATTTATATATATCTTACTAGTAAGATATTAATATAAACTAACTTACTAATAAGCTATCCATAAAATATAATCTAAAAAGAAAGCGAGGAATGAAGAATGACAGTAACGATTTACTCACAGGCAAGCTGTTCTTCATCCAGAAAAGCATTAAAATGGTTAAAAGAGAATGATATCCAGTACAAAGAAAAGCGTATTACATCACATCCATTAACATTAGCTGAATTTAAAGAAATTTTGAGCATGACAGAAGATGGTACAGATGAAATTATCGCGACTAACTCTAATGACTTTAAGAATTTAAACATCGATATTGACCAGCTTTCTATCCAAGAATTATATGCCATTATTCAAGCTCACCCAAGAATGCTACGTAGCCCAATTTTAATTGACGAAAAACGCATCCAAGTTGGGTATAATGAAATGGACATTCGCCGTTTTATCCCACGAAAAGTGCGTGCGTATGAATTAAACGCGATGACTCAATTGGCTCAAGAAAGCTAAAACTGTTTTGGAGATGACATATATGGATCAAGAAAAACAAAAAGCCATTTCCTCGTTGTTTGAAGTTGTATCTTCAATCGAACGAAAATGGGCAAACGAGTGGAATAATCATAATGTACTCGGCTTTTCAAAATCCCATATTTTAATTTTAGACTACTTATCGCAGGAGGGACCTAAACGCCCTTCTGCTATTGCAGATCGCTTAAAAGTCACTACTGGCGGCGTCACTGTCCTAACTACGAAGCTCATTAATGCTGGTTTTATCGAAAAAACACAGCATGCGACAGATCGCCGAGCTTCACAGTTGAAAATTACTTCAGAGGGAGAAGAAATCTTAGAGAAGTCTCGTCAACAAGTGAGTGAAATCATTAACAATATGTTTGGTATGCTCACAGCTGAAGAGGTTCAAACACTACGTGATATTTTTGCAAAATGTTTACTTGATCCTAACCGTTAGCATAAAAAAGGTACGCCACAAACATAGATTTGTGGCGTACCTTTTTTTGATTGGTCGTACGAATACTTCTGACTAAGTAATTTTGCAAGTGCAACCAATAAGATTTCACTTACGCTGGTAGCACTGCTTCTACTACTGATACGTCTGCCATTAGCATTTCTTTCAAACGCGCTTTTGCACGGAATAAACGTGATTTTACAGTACCAATTGATACTTTCATAAGGGAAGAAATTTCCGCTAGTGAATATTGATCGATGTAGAAATACCACAATGTTTTTTGGTAAATTGCATCTAATTGCCCCATCTTCTCTTGCACTAATTTTGTAACGACCTCTTTTTCAATTTTTTCTTCTGTAGAAATATCATTATTGGGAACCAAATCTAAGATCGGTACGTCTAATGTTTCAGGTTGGTTTATCATGTACTTACTTCGACGTACTTTTTTACGATAACGATCTCTAAATGTATTCATTGTAATCGTTGTTAACCAAGCCTTAATATGCTCTACTTCTGAAACGCTATCTTCATAGCGCACAACTTTTACCCAAACTTCCTGCATCAAATCTTCAGCTTCCGTATTGTTGCGAGTTAGTTTTAAACATAAATGATAGATGTACCGGTTATATTCTTGATAAACGCTTTCTAATTTTTCATTCATTGTGTATTCCTCCGCTTCATGTTCTTGCTTCTATACACATTCTCGCAAAAGATCGCCTTACACTCTATCGGATTGGCTTTCAATTCCATTACAATGATGTAAGCTTAATTGCTTTTACTTGTAATATTCGATAAAAGCTTTCTTACGATAACTTCTACAAACCATAGGCCCCCAGTGCTGCTACTTCCCTACTTTGTGCTATAATTTCTATTATCTAAATAATTCAAATAATGAAAGAAGGTACCGTTATGACGCATTTACAGGCATTAGACGCTTACTTTACAAGTCATCGTGAGGCACATCTACACGAATTAAATGAATTTTTACGCATTCCAAGTATCAGCTCATTATCCGAGCATAAAGAAGATATCCAAGATGCAGCAAAATGGTTAATGACAGCCTTTGAAAAATTAAACTTAGAAAACATCTCAATTACACAAACAGCTGGACACCCTGTTGTCTACGCAGATTGGTTACACGCCGAAGGACAACCGACAATTCTTTTCTACGGACATTATGATGTGCAACCAGTAGACCCATTACACCTTTGGGAAAGTGAACCGTTCAACCCGACCATCCGTGACAACAAATTGTTTGCGCGTGGGGCAAGTGATGATAAAGGGCAAGTATTTATGCATTTGAAAATGATTGAAGCTTTATTTGCTACTACGGGGACACTACCAGTAAATGTTAAGTTCATTTATGAAGGTGAAGAGGAAATTGGCAGTCCAAACCTTCCTGCGTTTGTGGAAGAACATAAAGAAAAGTTATCCGCTGATTTAATTGTCATTTCGGATACAGGTCTATATGCTCCTGGTAAACCAGCTGTATGTTACGGTTTACGTGGATTAACTGGGCTCCAAATTGACGTACGAGGAGCTAAAGGCGACCTTCACTCTGGTCTCTATGGCGGTGGCGTACAAAATGCGATTCATGCACTAGCAGAGATTTTAGCTTCATTCCGCGATGAGCATGGCACGATTCAAGTTGAGGGATTCTACGACAAAGTACTACCATTAACAGCTGAGGAACAAGAGGCTTACAAAGCATTGGGCTTTAATGAAGATGATTTGAAAAAAGAGGTTGGCGTAAAAGAATTATTCGGAGAAGCTGGCTATTCATATTTAGAACAAACATGGGCTCGCCCTACATTAGAAGTAAACGGTGTCTTTGGTGGCTTCTCAGGCGAAGGGATTAAAACAGTACTACCTGCTGAAGCTGGCGCAAAAATCACGTGCCGCTTAGTCCCGAACCAAGAACCAGAAGAAATCGTAGCATTACTGAGAGCTCATATTGAAAAACATAAACCTGCAGGCGTAGAAGTGACAATTTCTGAATTTGATAAAGGTCGTCCATATTTAACACCATTTGATCATCCACTCATTCAAGCAGCTGGGCGCTCTTACGAAAAAGTATATAATGTGCCGACAGCTTATACTCGTGGTGGGGGTTCGATTCCAATAGTGGCTGCCTTCGATGAGATTTTAAGCTTACCTGTTGTGTTAATGGGCTTCGGCTTATCAAGCGAAAACTTCCATGCGCCAAACGAGCACTTCCATCTAGAAAACTTTGACAAGGGATTGCGCGTATTAGGAGACTACCTATATGAAGTTGCTAAATTACAAAATAAATGATTGATCGAAGTTTAACCCTTGTCATGTTTACCTTTTTTTAAATACATGTCAACAAATAAATCCCCTCGCTAGCATATGCTTGCGAGGGGATTTATTATCTTTTATTCACCGAAAATTGTCACGATATCCGTTGATTTTTTACGTTCTTTTGCCTTTGGTAGTTCATCAAAATAACCTACTTGTACCATTGCGATTACACGTTCACCCGCTTGCACCTTTAATGCTTCACGGAACTTTGGATTATCTAAAAATCCAGGTGTTTTCCAGCATGCGCCGATGCCTTTATCCCAAGCTAGCAGTTGCATATTTTGAAGCATTGAGCTTGCCGCAGCATAATCTTCTAGGCGTTCTTTTTGACGAGCATCTTCTGGCACAATGGCAAATACATAACCACCCGGCAATGTGAATTTTTCCATTTGTTTAGCTAAATTTTCGCCAGAGAGTTCCTGCCATTTCGGAACAGCTAGGTCACGTAGTAACTCATGAAGGGCAAATAATTCCTTGCCACATGCTACAACTAAACGCCAAGGTTCACGGTTACCGTGATTTGGCGCCCACACAGCATCTTCTATTATTTCTAGTAAATCTTCTCGATCTACTGGCTGCCCATTGAATTTTTTTATCGAACGGCGTTGGGTAATTGCATCTTTTACAGTTAAATATTGTTCATTCATTATTGTCTCTCCCTTTGTGAGTGTTTCGAAAATTCGAATTAGTAAACTCTACCTCTCTCCAACATTATCATAATTCAGCGCACTTTAAAACCGGTAGTGCTCTAAGCAAAACTATCGTTGATATGGTAGAAATAATACGTCATGTTCGGTGTGTATGCTGTTGAGTCTTCGTAAAAAAATGGACGGTTGATACTGTCTGAAGTATGAGCATTCACAAATGGAATCCCATTTTGTATGCTTGTAACAATCACCGAATGATCTATTTTCCCATTTCCTTGAAAATCATAAAAAATGACATCACCAAGATTTAGTTCCTCAGCAGATTGAACCCGTCGCCCTTTCAATCCTCTAGTCGAGCCTTCTAAATACCATCTTAACGAATGTGCTACAGTCCAACTATAACTCCAATTCCGCCCTTGTATCCACCACCCTTTTTCTCTGCTTGGAGCCCCTCGCATTGGTGCTCCCCCAGCAAGTAAACATTGAGATATATAATTGGTACAATCCACATCAAAAAAAGGAAATGCAGGGTTACTTCTATTCCACCATAAGTTCGCATACTGTACCGCTGCCTGTCTATTATACGTAATTGCAACAACCCCCTTATGCCATCTTATGTTTGTTAATAACATTCTATTATCTAACGCTATATTTTCCATTTTCGAGTTTTTTTTTGTTACAATAGAAGAAAAGATGCAAAAATTTGAAATTTCACAAGGAAAGGGATGTTAAATGTGAAGCAGCATGCTGAGAAGGAAATACTACTCCCTACTCTTTTATGCGATAAAAAAGGTAATTTGAACCCTGCAGCTATCGGATTTGCACGCAAGCCTATCATAGATAGTAATTTAACTGGCCATATGATGCGCAAAAAGAAATGGAATTACTGGTGTGTATATGGTGATGAAATATTATTCTCTGCAACGATTAGTCATCTTGATTATGCATCAGTTTGCTTCGTGTATTTCCTTGAGTACGAAACACAACGCTATTTCGAAAAAACAATTACCCTCCCACTTGGTGGCAAGCTAAAAATGCCAACTCAGGTGCTTGAAACGGTCAGTTTTAATAATAGCGAGATGAGCATTAACATCACGTATATTCAAAACGAAACACATTTAGTTGTATCTATTCCCAACTTTGACGGTGAAGTATTACGAGCTGACCTTGTTATTCACCATCCACCATCAGATGAGTCTCTAAACGTGGTCATCCCTTGGAATCGTAAAACATTCCAATTCACTGGAAAGCATCATACTCTTCCAACTTCCGGCCATGTGACAATTGGTAATCGCCGCTTTATCTTTTCACCTCAAGAAAGTTTCGCGGTTCTCGATTATGGTAGAGGCGTATGGCCAAGACAAGCAACCTGGAATTGGGGCATGGCGTCGCAACTAGTACGTGGACGTCGTATCGGCCTAAACCTCGGTGGTAAATGGACAGATGGTACAGGAATGACGGAAAATGCTGTAATTGTGGATGGTAAAATGACAAAAATTCATGAAGATGTGTTATTCGAATATGATAGTGAGGATTACATGCAACCATGGCATGTAAAATCGAAGTTCTCTAAGCAAGTAACGTTAACATTCTCCCCGTTCTTCGAGCGTGTAGCAATTTCAAATGCCAAACTTATTAAATCCGAAGTACATCAAATGTTTGGCTATTATGATGGTAGAATACTACTTGAAAACGGCGAAACACTTGTCATTCAGCAAATGCTTGGCTCTATCGAAGAACACATCGCTAAATGGTGAAAGGTGTTGTCAAATAAGTTCCTTTAAGTAGAACATTTAGCTTTCTATATGGTAAAAATCCACTTCACTTTCCGCGGGCACAACGTAAGTCGCAACCCTCGCTACGCGTGGTTTGTCGCGCCTTACGTCTTGTGCGTGCTCCTGCCGCTACATTTCACTCACGCTTTCGTCGGAAAATGTTCCCGCAGGAGTCTACGCGATTTTTTACCTGTATATCAAAAACAACAATTCAAAAGTACTATCCGCATACTACTTCCTTTTTGGATAGCCATTTTCATTCCCCATGTAACTTCTCTGCTATTTTTACAGGGTCATCTGTGAAAATGGCATGTACTCCGAGCTGCTGCAATGGTTTTACGTATTCGATGTCGTTTACTGTATAGACGCGTATAGTAGCTCCCTCTTCAAGTGCTGTACGCACGGATTTCCGAGCTGCTGCAGGCAAACTGACATGAATCGCATTTGCTGGTATTTGTGACGTATAGGTCGTAAAATCAGTGAGTATTTCTGCAAATAACGCTGCTGTTTCAATATATGGGGCAATCTGTTTTACAATCTGAAGTGACTCGTGATTAAACGAAGAAATAATAACACGTTCGGTCATTTGATGCTTAGCTACTTCCTTGATCACTAGAGATTCAATACCCTCATACGGAAAAACATCTGTTTTCAGTTCAATATTAATAAGGTGAGCTGTCCCTACAAATAACTCTAATACTTCACCAAGCGTCGGAATATTTTCACCGGTAAATTCTTTTGAAAACCATGAGCCATAATCATATGCACGGAGCTGCTGCAATGAGAAATCTTTGACATATCCCTCCCCATTGGATGTACGATCAATGGTTTCATCGTGAATCACCACTAACTCACCATCTGCAGATAAATGTACATCTAGTTCAATACCTGCAATGGGCAATTTCGACGCCGCGTAAAAAGCAGCACCTGTATTTTCGGGGTAGTGTTCTGACACACCGCGATGCGCAAATATATCCATATGGAAAACCTCCCTTTATTATCTCAAGTATACGAATACCCAACCAAACACTTCCTATGCTTTCACTTATAGCCAGATTTTTTGTATAGTAATAATGAGAATCGATTGTTTCTACGTAAAAGAAGAACTTAACCAAAACTTAATTATATTTTGTACATATTTAGGAGGTGCAACAAATGACTGTACGGCATCCGGATTTTAACGTTGAACAAGAACGTCTTGCTTATACGAAAGAGTATATGCAACAAATTTTAAGAGAATCGCAAAGAGATTTAAAATCTGCCCAAGACAATATTCGCAAATCGATGGCTGATCTCGACTACTTAGATTCGAGTTTAAGCTATTTAAACATTTTATCGAATGCCAGATTTTTTGAAATGGCACGGAACCAAAAGGAGGGCTTAGAATCTGTCCAAAAAAAGCCTTATTTTGCCCGTATTCATTTTCAAAAAACAGGAGATCCTGAAGAACTTTTATATATCGGAAAGACTTCTCTTTTCCATCGTGAAACACATGAACCGATTATCGTGGATTGGCGCTCACCTGTCGCTAACGTCTATTATGATGGCCGCCTTGGCGAAATGGAATATGACGTTCGTGGTGAAACACATAAGGGTCATCTATTTGCAAAGCGGCAATACAAAATTGAAGATGGTGAATTACTCGACATTCGAGACATTGATTTAACGACAAATGACGAGCTACTGCAAGAAGCCCTGGAAGGCAAGGCAGATGTCCGTTTAACCGAAATTGTCTCCACTATACAAAAAGAGCAAAATGAAATCATTCGTGCACATCTACGTCAACCGATTATTGTACAAGGTGCTGCTGGTAGTGGAAAAACGACCATTGCCCTCCATCGTATTTCATATTTTTTATACACAATGGGTGAAAACTTTAATCCTGAGCAACTCATGATTTTAGCACCAAATAAATTATTTATTGATTATATTGGCGACGTACTACCAGAACTCGGCGTCGATAAAATTTGCCAAACGACTTACGCTGAATACGTAATGGCCGCAACAAAGCTAAAATTCAAACTATGCAATCCCAACGAACAACTTGAATCACTCGTGGCAGGTGGTACTGATCACCCTACTGCTTGGATTTCTGAAATGAAAGGCTCCCTCTATTATCGAGATGTGATGGAGCGTTATCTTCAAAAAATCGAACAAGAAATTGCGGCCCAATTTGAAGATGTATTTATCGAAAAGTACTTGATTATGCGCGGCTCCCATTTAAAGAAACTATTTTTATATGAGTTTTCTTATATGCCGATTGAAAAACGACTGACACATATAAAAAAAGTACTTGCCAGTCATGTCCGTCAGAAAAAACAGGCTGTCCTTAATGTGCTTAATGCAAAATATGATGAAGCGCTTGGCAAAGCATTAAACGGGATTCGTGACGATGATAAAAGGCGCCGTATCGTCACAAAATTTATCGATGAGCGTGATGAACGTATTCCCGCTATTGAGAAAGAGGCAAAATCGACTGCTACAGTCTATATGCGCCGCTTCACAAAATATAATATTAAATCACTATATCGTAAATTTTTAACGCATCGTGAGCTACTTGAGGAACTTACACCTGAATGGCATTATATCGAACAACAACAGTTTATCCAGATGCATACAAAAGAAGTTTGGGCATTAGAAGATTTAGCTGCGCTCTACTATTTACATGCACGTATTAAAGGTATTGCTGATGAGTGGAAAATGCGCGTTGTTTTTATCGATGAAGTGCAAGACTATAGCTTATTCCAACTTGCTGCATTAAAAACAGGGCTCGAAACCGATATGTTTACAATGGTGGGTGATTTAGCTCAAGGCATACATAGCTATCGCTCACTTACAGCTTGGGAGCCGGTACAAGATTTATTCCCACGCGCAAGCTTCCGAACATTACAAAAAAGTTACCGAACAACGATTGAAATTATGGAAGTTGCTAATACAATTTTGGCTCAAATGGACGAACAACTTCCGCTAGTCGAGCCTGTTGTTCGTCATGGCAATGATCCAACCTTTATACAAGCAGACACTTTTAATGCTCAACAAATCGGTTTAATTTTTGAAGCAATTCGTGCAAACGGTCATCAATCGGTAGCACTCATCTGTAAAACAACAGCGGAAGCCAAAAACATGCAAGAAGCATTAGTACAAAGTAATATCCCCGTACAGCTCTTAACCGAGGACGAGTCGATCAATCAACAGGTACTGCTAGTCGTGCCTAGTCATTTGGCAAAGGGGCTTGAATTTGATGCTGTTATCGTAGCAGCATTTGATACACCATTTTTCGATACAAAGATTGATCGAAAGCTACTATATGTTGCTTTAACACGCGCTATGCATGAACTCTATTTAGTGGGTCCTTCTAAAAAAACATTTTTACTCGAAAACTAACAACATAACCTTATTGAAACGGCACAAAACACCTTCGACTTATAAATCAAAGGTGTTTTGTACATGTCACAAACGTTTTTTAATGAACAACTGAAACTTTTTCAGGTTTGTCTGATAGAATTAATTGGAAAGAACCTTTTGACGTATTTACTGACACCAAAAACGTATCCCCAGAAACAGTTGCATTTTTTATTACTTCTTGAGGATTCATCGTCAGTTCTGTCCCCCAGTTGGACATATTCACTAAATAAATACCGTTATGCAAGTTCAAAAATTCACTGACAGCATCTTCAGCAAATTCATCTATTTCGGTTAACTCTTCTTCCGCATAGATCGAAGCCATGTGTAAAAATACTTCTTCACTAACATCTATCGCTGTAAACAGTGGTGCATTCCCCAATATTTCTTGGCGAACTAACCAACTTTCTGGATACTTATCTTCAAGCTTAGCTATCTCTAAAAATACTTGATCATCGATAAATCGGATCATACTTTTAGCAAATAAAGAAAGATACTGTCCAAATTTCGCTTTCTTCTCAATGTCTTTTACATCAAGAATATTTTCAACTAATAATTCAATGCTACCGTTTCTAATTGCTTCAAACTGATCATCTGAGAGGCTATTTTCTCTCTTATAATCATTTAAGGCATCTGCGAATTGCTCAATTGTCATGTATCCTCGATTCACAAGTGCTTGTGCTAAAAATAAGTGACCTTGTTTTTGACTGGAAATAAGCTTGTCCACTTGCTCATTCGTTAAATAGCCCAGTTCTACAGCAATTTCACCAAAGCGTTTATCCATCTGTTTTTGTTTCTCATGTACTTCTTCTACTTGTACTGGTGTCATATACTCTTCATCGACTGCAATCACTCCAAATTTGACATGGACAGATTTCTGAAACTCTAAAGCGTCCGCTAATTGTTCTCTCGTTATTAATTCACGATTCAATAAGTAATGACCAAAGTATTGGCTAAACATTCGCTGTATCCTCCTTTATCACCTTTTCAATTAGATTCGTAATGGCCTCAAGAGAAATCGGTTTCTGGATAAAATCATATGCGCCATACGCAAGAGCTTCTTTGAGATGGTCATTTGTCCCAACTGATGAAGCCATTACGACTTTAGCATTCGGATTAAATTCCATAATTTCTTTTAGCGCTTCAATGCCGTCTTTTTCAGGCATTACTATATCCATAAATACTAAGTCAGGGTTTTGAGCCTTCACTTGTTCTATAGCCAAATTTCCATTAACCGCTTCAAATATTTCTTTACATTTGCACTTTTCCAATGCACTTCTTAATTTTTTTCGAATTAAAATAGAATCATCACAAATTAATACACGTAAACCATTCCCCACTTTTCCCATCCCCTTATCATTTTGTTTATGTAAAAAACCGACTCTTCACCATAACTAGGGGTTGATTTCCGTTCCGCCAGCGTACTTTCCTGGGGACGTCTATTAAGCCGCTTCACTCGCTACGCTGGCTCCACTCCAATCAACAAACACTTTATTTAAAATGTCACCCCCACCTTTTGTTGATGAGCAAAAAAAACCTAACATATTTAATAGTTCTACATACCCAAAATTTCTCCTTCTCTATTTATCAGAAAATTTGAAAATTTATAATTTATTTACTATAATTTTACATTCACTTCCCCTACGAAATCCAAGAACATCAAAAAGAGTTCTGCTCACAGTTAAAACTTGTAAGCAAAACTCTTTTTCGTGATAGGAGTAAATAATACCAGCCGTTTCTTCTATTTCCGGGGAGGTAAACGATAATATTTCCCTTTTGCTAAATACACTTTCACAACCCTCCACCACGAACTTCTATCTCTTTTCTCAGAAGGCCTCTTTTTACTTAACGCAGGGATACGCATCCAACCGACTCCTTTTTTGCAAACTTACTACAATGTATGGTCGAAACCACTATTTATGACTAAAAGAAACTACTAACTAGAGTTAGTGCCCCCGTACGAAAAGAAAAAACCATGCAAAAAGCATATACTTTTTGCATGGCCATTTTTATAATTTTTTTACGTAATAATCAATTTGCTGAGCTTTCATAAAGCCGGCTTTTTCATAGACAGAAAGTGCCTTACAATTCTCAATCTCAACATCCAACATGACGTATTTCGCTCCAGATTGACTAGCAAAGTCTTTCGTGTGCGTTAGTAATGCTGTACCGATACCTCGCCCCTCATGCCTTGGATGAACCGCTAATGCCGTTACCCACTGCACATTGCCTTCCTCAGCCGTCGTTACTGTACCGACAATCTCTCCATCTTGACGTGCTACCCACAACTTACGACCATCATTAGACGTATTGAAAAGGATCAGCTCCTCGGATTCCTCTGGTAAATCGCCAAATGCCTCACTATAAATTTCAACAAGTTGATTCTTCTCGCCATTATATATCTCAATTTGAATATCCTCACACAAATCTACTGGCTCTGCCTTTGTTTCTAGCGTCGCTTCTGAAAAACTGTACGCATAGCCGCTACCTTCAATAAATACTTGGCTAAATGGAGCACCTTCAACAACTAAAGCCAGTTGACCTTCAGCACCACGTTCTACAAGCCCTGCCTGTAGAACTTCCGTTAGTGCCGTACCAATTCCAATTCTTCGATACATCGGTGCGACCACTAGTGACCATTCATAAGTATGCAAACCCATTAAATCAATTGCACTCGCTGCACCAACGACCTTATCTTGGTCATCATCATATGCTAGCACCATAAAGCCCTTTGAATCAAAAGAGCCAGCTACTGGCAAATTCATAATTGTTTCATATACACGATAATCATTTGTTGTCGCTTCTTCGCACAACGCACGTACTTCTTCTAATGTTTCTCCATCTAAAGGAAAAGACACCGTAATAACTGAAATATTCATCATAAACCTCGTTCTTTTTAATACTATAGCCTCATTGTAGCACATTTCACCGGGACTTTTTCTAACATTTTTATTATTTCAAATGATACGAGGAAGAGCTTAGCATTTGTGCATAAATACCACCTGCTTCAATTAAAGTCTGCTGCAACCCAGCTTCGACAAGCTCACCCTTTTGCATAACAAGCACTATATCCGCATTACGTACTGTATTTAATCGATGGGCAATAACAAAACTTGTCCTTCCGTGCATTAACGTATCAAGTGCCTCTTGAATTTTTAACTCTGTGACAGTATCTATGCTACTTGTTGCCTCATCTAATAATAAGATTTTAGGATCCGCAATGAACGCACGTGCTATGGACAGCAACTGCTTCTGCCCTTGCGAAATCTCTTGTCCATCTGCTGCTAGCACTGTATTATAGCCGTCTTTTAACTTCATGATAAAATCATGCGCGTTTGCCCGTTTCGCGGCTTCCTCAATTTCTGCATCACTCGCATTTAACCGACCATAGCGAATATTTTCGCGAACTGTTGCTTCAAACAGAAACGGATCTTGTAACACGAATGCCATTTGCGATCGCAACGCTTTACGGTCAATTTGTTGAACATTCACACCATCAAAAAGCACTTCGCCCTTCTCTACATCATAAAATCTAGCAATAAGCTGTAAAATAGTCGTTTTCCCTGCACCTGTTGGGCCTACTAATGCCACTGTTTGTCCAGGTTCTACAGAAAAATGAACATCTTTAAGGATATAGGCCTCTTCAACCTGCTCGTATTTAAAGTACACATGATTGAAATCTACTTTCCCTTGGAGTTTATGGGGTTGCGCAGAAGTTCCCTCTACTTCAGGCTGTTCATCCAACAATGCAAAAACTCGCTCAGCACCAGCAATTGCCGATAACACCGTATTAAATTGATTCGCTAAATCATTCAGAGGACGTGTAAACTGTCTTGCATATTCTGTAAAAATAACAATTACACCAATCGACACATGACCAGTAAGTGCTAATATACCTCCAATTCCTGCAACAATAGTAAAGCTCATATTATTTAAAAAGTTCATCACTTTAGGGATAAAACCAGAATACGTTTGCGCCCAGAAGCCAGTCCTTTTTAACCGTAAACTCTTTTCTCGGAATTCCGCTAAGACTCGTTCTTCTTGCGAAAAAGCCTTCACAATTCGCTGACCTGAAATCGTCTCTTCAATCATGCCATTAAGTGTGCCTAATGCCGCTTGTTGCTCTTTAAAAAGAGGTCCTGTACGACGTGTAATCCAGCGCATTGCTAGAAACATCGTCGGAATAATCGTCATTGTCAACACCGTTAACAAAGGACTTAAGGACAGCATAATAATGAGTGTGCCACTTAATGTCAAGACACTCGAGAATACTTGAATAAATGAACTATTTAATGTCGAACTTACTGCTTCAATATCATTTGTCACTCGGCTCATTAATTCCCCATGCTGACGGCGATCAAAAAATGACACGGGTAACTTTTGCAAATGTGAGAAAACGCTCGTCCTTAATCGATAAATCGTTTGCTGTGCAATACCAATCATCCAGTAATTTTGTAAAAACAATGTCACTGCAAGTACTGCATAAATAACTATTAACATGGAAATCATTTTTCCTAAGCCAACAAGCTTACCATTCATCACAAATGTATCAATCATTTTGCCAATTATAAACGGTCCCAGTAACGCCAATGCAGAGCTTGCCATCACCATAATTAACACAATAACTAATAGCCCTCGTTGTTCATCAACAATTCGCCATATACGTCCAAGCGTACTTTTCCAATTAGATGCACGAGGTCCCTTCTTTTTCTGCTCCGCTTGCTTCAAATCATCTTTGGACAAAATCGGCTCATAGCCAAAAGGTTTTTGGAAAAACGCCACTATTGCTCCACCTCCTGCTGTGAGATAGCAATTCTTTTATATAAAGCAGAAGATATTAATAAATCTTCGTGTGTGCCATATGCAACAACTTGTCCTGAATCAATCAATAAAATTTTGTCTGCCTCTTTTGCGGTACGAACTTTTTGTGTCACGACAAGCATCGTTGCCTTTTCACTTTCTAATGCATCCCATAACGCTTGCTCGGTGTCTACATCTAATGCACTCGTACTGTCATCTAGCATTAATATATGCGCTTTTCGAAGAAGCGCACGTGCAATTGACAAACGTTGCTTCTGTCCACCTGATAAATTGACGCCCTTTTGCCCAACTTTCGTGTTATAGCCTTTCGGGAAATCTTCAACAGATGTGTGTATTTGTGCCTGCATTGTCGCTTGAAGAACAGCATCCATCTCTGCCTCTACATTCCCCCAACGAATATTATCTGCAATGCTTCCTGTAAACAGCATCGATTGCTGTGGTACGTACCCAATGACTTCACGTAGTTGTTGGATATCCCACGCTTTAACATTTTGTCCTTCCACTAAAATCCGCCCTGCTGTCACATCATAAAAACGAGGAATTAACTGTAGCAATGTCGATTTTCCAGCACCAGTTGCCCCCATAATGGCAAGCTTTTCTCCTTTTCTCACATGGAAACTTACATTTTGTAAAACAAAATGATCGGCCTTCGGATACTTAAAGCTCACATTATCAAATACAACTTCTCCAAATTTTAGTTTGTCAGAAATAACTTCAGATGAAGTCTTCTTCTCGACTTCATTTTCAACAGTTAACACTTCTTCCATTCGCTCCGCTGATGCTTTTGCACGCGCATAAAAAATAATAATGAAAGCAAACATTGAAAACGAACCAGTTATGCGCATCGCATAGTTTACGATTGCCACAACATCTCCTAGTGGCGTCGTACCATCAGCGATCTGCTTTGTACCAAACCAAAGCACAGCCAATAAACTCATATTCATAATAAATAAAAGTACAGGCATAATATATTCCATTGTCCGAAGCGCCGTCACTGTATCTATTCTTAACTGCCCTGCAACTTTTTCAAATCTTGACGCCTCATATGTACCACGTAAATAAGCTTTTACTAGTCGAATTGCTTGTAAGTTTTCCTGTAGCACACGATTTAATCGGTCTACACGATGTTGTACCTTACTAAAGTATGCAATCCCTCTGGCTACCATAAATACTAAAAAAATAACGATGATCGGTGCACCTATCACTAAAAACAACGCAAGCTTGGCATTTACGTAAAAGGCCATTATAATACTCCCCACTACAGCAAGTGGTGCACGTAACATAATTCGTAGGCTCATGAAAAGTACAGTTTGTACTTGCGCCACATCATTGGTTAAGCGCGTAATGAGTGATGATGCCGGGAACTTTTGATACGTAGCCAGTGTGAATGATTGAATCTTTTCAAACAACGCATTTCGTAAGTCAAAACCGAAACTTTGAGCCGTATGTGATGAAAAATAAGAATTGGCAACACCTGATAAAAAAGCAATACAGGATAATACAAGCAATAAAGATCCCCACTGTATAATCAACTGATTATTTTCAGCCCGTATGCCATCATCGATAATTTTTGCCATAATAAGTGGCTGTATTAGTTCGACGAATAATTCAACTAACATTAAAAGCATTGCAAAAAAAGCAGGCCATTTATATGGCTTTACATACGAAAAAACAACTTTCACTTTTACCACCACCTTATCTATGAAGAACTTTCTCTTTTTTCATATCCTGCCTAACTATGCTTAATATTTACTTAATACTCATATCGAGTTTATAGTATTTTTACGCTTTTTCACCCGCTATCGAAAGCCCAGTTACACAGACAAGCATGATGAACACACCTACCAATTGCCATACACCTAAGGATGTACTAAAGACAATTACTGAAATGACCATCGCTGTCAAAGGTTCAACACTCGACAAGATGCTTGTTTCCACTGCAGAGATATATTTCATACTGCTTAAAAATAATACAAAGGCCATCGTGCCGAAAAATATTAGTGCAGTCATTAAAGCTATTATTTTAAGATCGGTAAAAGCAACCCATTCATTAGATTGCCAAACACGGCTGACAATACCTAAAGTTAAACCACCTATTAGCATACCCCAGCCAACTACGAGCAATACACTCCACTCTTTCATAAGGCGTGCTGGATATAATGTGTAAAAGGCAAATGTTAAACCAACCGCTATACCCCATAATAAGGCTTTACGACTAACCAACAATTCGTCAAAAGAGGCGTTCGTTAGTAATAAGAATAAACCCCCTAATGTACCAATAATACCTAACACTTGATATTTAGGTGGCCATTTCTTTAAACTAAGAGAGACATAAGCAACAACAAAAATTGGCGCTAAAAATTGTAGCAGCGTGGCAAGTACTGCATTACTCTCATTTATTGCTGCAACAAAGGCATATTGTACCCCTAACATTCCAGCCATTCCGAAAATAATAAGCTGTCTACCCCATATTTTGTGTTGCCAAATCCCGAAAATATCTTGCTTTGTTAGTAGTAAATACATGAGTAGTAACGCTCCTGCTACGAACAGGCGAATTGTTAACATAAAAGAAACTGTTAACACAGTGTGGTTAAGCAGCCATTCCATTAATGGACCTGTTGCTCCCCACAACATTGAACCTGAAATAATTAAAATGATTCCTTTTAAGCGTTCCATTTAAATCCTACTTTCTAATTTATGTATTAAAATTTATCACTTTTATTCCATCCTTTTCTAAAAAACCGTTACAAAGGAACTATTATCTTTTTACCCAAGAGAATCATTGTTATATTCATAATGACTAATTTCTGATAGTTCACTATAATAGTAGTATATATTCATTACTCAAGGAGATAGAATAATCATGAGTCTTATGCACAACTCGATAAAAATTGATGAACGTTATTTAAATTCACTGCCTTTCCCTGCATTGGTAATGGACAATAGTGGTCGCGTAACATTATGGGGAAAATTCGCTGAACAACAGTTTGGCTTTTCAATGTCTGATATTACAGGACAGGCTTCCTCCCCAGTTACTGAAAATCTACTTCGCCAGATTTCACAAGAAACCTTAGAGCAAATTGCTCAAAATGAAAATTTTACTTATTTAGAAAATATCCAAGTATACACGCAAGCAAATGATGAAATAACTACTTCACTTCTTGCAAAATCTTTTACAGAGCAAGACGAAAGCTATATTTTAATTATGTTTGTTTTATCAAATTTCATGATTAATCCACCTTCTGCAAATCGTGCACTTGAAGACTTAAAGCAAAATTTAGAGTCCACTTTCATGACAATTACATTAGATCAAGATGGATTTATAGTAGAATGCAACCAAAATTTCTTAAAAATCAGTCAATGGACACCAAAACGTGTAATCGGCAAAACATTTTGGCAACTATTCCCTGACAATAGTACTGGTGAGAAAATCACGAACACAATTTGGCGTAATCTAAACCACGGTCTTACATGGCAGGGTGAAGTCGAAAAAATCTCCAAATCAGGTCTTCCATATTGGGTACTGTTAACAGCTATCCCGACATTCAATTTTGAAACGAATGAGCAACAGTATATGTTACTTGAAAAAGATATAACGAAAGCGAAAACAATCCAACATCAACTTGAAAAAATTGCTTATATCGATACAGAGACAGGCTTAATGAATGCGCATCGTTTAGAGAAAATTATTACTGAAATGATTGAAGAACAGAGACACTTCTCTTTCGTTTATTTAAGTATCGATAAATTTTATACACTTAAAGAGTTACAGGATCATCCAAGTGAGCGCAATCTCATTATTGAATTTACAAACCGTATGAAAATGTATTTCCAAGATAGTACAATGGCACGTATTAATGAAAATGACTTTGTTGTTATTACTCCATTAAGCGAATGGTTTATCCAAGGGTTCCTAGCATATTTGCAACAGCATCCGATTTACAATGGTAGCGTTGCGGTTCCAATCTCCATTAGCGGTGGTATTACACGCTTCCCTGAAGACCAATCGACGTTCTCACAATTGATGAAAGCATCCATTGCCACAATTAGTACCGTTCGTGAAGCGGGTGGTGACAATATTGTTTCATTATCAAAAGCTATACATAAAGCATTAAATCGTAAAGCTTTAATTGAGAAACGCTTACTACAGGCACTTGATCAAAAAAACCTGAAAGTACTTTATCAACCGCAAGTAGATGTAGCGTCTGGAAAAATCACAGCAGTTGAGGCACTTGTCCGTTGGGAAGATGAAGAAATTGGTGTTGTTTCTCCAGATGAACTGATTCCAGTTGCCGAAGAGACAGGTCTCATTAACAACATCGGCTCTTTCATGCTTGAAAAGGCTTGTGAACAGGCGTTAATTTGGAAAAAAGCAGGCTTTGATATAAAAGTAGGCATTAACTCATCTGTACGTGAATTCCGCGATAAAAACATGGCCAAATCTGTACTCGACACATTAGCGAAAACAGGATGCCCTGCAAATCTAATACAAATCGAAATTACAGAGAAATTTGCGCTTGAAGCAGAAGCTGCATCATTTATTACGCAGCAAATGCGTAAACTAGAAAATGAAGGCATTGTCTTCGTATTAGATGATTTCGGGATAGGCTACGGTTCATTCCGTTATATGCAAATCTTACCGATTGATACATTGAAAATTGATCAGTCATTTACTAAATCATTATTGAAATCTGAAAAGACACAAAAATTAATGCATGGTATGGTTCAATTAGGAAGATCAATGGAGCTAACTGTTGTCGCAGAAGGCGTTGAAACTGCTGAACAGGCTGAGCTACTCAAAAGCTTCGGCTGTGATACTATTCAAGGGTATCACATTAGTAAACCTGTCACACCAGAAGAAATTGAGACCTTATTATCAAGATAAATAAAAAAAGCTAGCCACCTCAATGCCCTTTAAGAAAGCATTGAAAGTGCCTAGCTTTTATTCTTTTTAGCAATTAGTATTTTCTCTTTACTTGCGTGCATCGCTCGAAATACCAATTGCACCAATACCTCTGCAAAAACTAATCCTATAACAATAGCCCCTGTTATTAAAAATGCCTTCATGCCATACTGCAAGCCCTGTATATAGTCGTCTTCAACAACATTCCGCATCGAATTATAAGCCATCCCTCCTGGAACGAGCGGTATAATTCCTGCAACACTAAAAATCAGCATTGGCATTTTAAAGCGACGTGCATACGTATGCGCTACGATAGCAATGACAAAAGCCCCGAAAAACGACGCCTCTACAACATCCAAACCATTTTGGGTTAGCACATAATAAATAATCCAGCCTAATGCTCCAACTAATCCACAATGAAAATATGTTTTCGGTGGCACGTTAAAAATGGTGCCAAAACACGCTGTAGCAATAAAACTAGCAACAAATTGTAAAATATAGTCCATCTCAACTACCCCCTAAAATGATAAAATGACCGCAATACCTGCACCGATTGCAAAAGCTGTCAAAAAACCCTCTGCCCCTTTTGATAACCCTGACATTAGGTGACCTGCCATTAAATCACGCACCGCATTTGTAATTAATATCCCCGGTACCAGGGGCATTACAGAGCTTATAATGATCTTATCTATTTGTTCACCATATCCAAAGTTAACCGCAACATACGCGACTAGACCAATCATTAAAGACGCCGTGAACTCAGAAAAGAATTTTACCTTCGTTAAATAGTTCATTAACAATAATGTAGCAAATCCTAGTCCTCCTGCAAGAACCGCCGCTGGTATATCCATCCAAATTCCGTTGAATAAAATTAGGAAGCAACCACTTGCTAAAGCGGCAGCTAAAACCTGAACGTAATTTGGTAAAAAATAATTTGTTTTTTGTATCGACTTTAACTCGTCATAAGCCTCTTCTAGTGTTATTATGTGAGATGTGAGTCTACGAGAGACTGAATTTACCAAGGAAATTTTTTGTAAATCTGTATTTCTTTTCGAGATTGAAGTGATTCTTGTCGGTTGTGTTTTTCCTAAAGAAAAAATAATACCTGTTGGTGTAGCATAACATTGTGCATCGGGCATGTTTTGTGATCCGGCCATGCGAAGCATCGTATCTTCTACACGATATGTTTCAGCACCGCTTTCAATCATAATACGCCCTGCCAGCAACAAGCAGTCAATTGTAAATTCATTATTTTGCTCTTTTAATTTCATTGCTTGTTCCTACCTCCTTTGGTCTCCTTGCCAATAGTATCGAACAGAAAGTAAAAACTCAACTCTTAAATTCATACACCCAAGTTATAAAAACGTATTCCCAAACTAAAGGCTAATCAATCTCATATATTTGGCACGAATGTCTTGGCATTCAAAAAAGTACCAAAAAAATGTATAACTTTTTGAACGTCTATCACGTCTAATTTTATAGAATAATATTTTTCCATAGAGGGGGAGCGCATTCACCATGACGCAGCAAAGAAAAAAACGACGCGGCCCAATAATTGATTTATTATTAATAGGCCTCATCATCGCTTTAACATCCATTATCTTAGTCATTATCCTATCAAATGACGACTTTAAATTCCAAAAAACAAGTGCCAATGATAGCAATCTTTCCACTGAAAGTTCTGCTTTCCCTGGCATACGTATTGTCACTGATGTATCTAACGATAAACGTACACCTTTTGCGATTAATTACCCGCAAACAGAAAGCAAGTCTTTTAATGAAGAAGTGACTCAGTACGTCCAATCTTCAAAAGAACATTATTTAAAATCGATGAAAGAACACAAAAATAATAAAGATAACTCTGGTGAACTCAATATAAGCTTTGAAACTTATCCTTATAATGAGGATTACTATTCATTTATATTAACTAAATCGTTGTATTTAGGTGGCGCCAATCACGAAGTTACCACGAAAACGTATTTCTTCAATAACAAAACCGGTACTATTATCGATATGAAAACATTGCTACAAAATGATGAAAATAATTTAGCAACATTAGCGGCACATGTGCGTTCTGAATTGCAACAAAATCCAAAGTTGAAAGACCAACTGTTTGAAGAAGAGCTTATTGCGGCAACAGAGCCGATATGGGCAAACTTTGATCGTTTTGCTATTTTTGAAGATTCACTAGTCATATATTTTGATGAATATGAAATTGCCACTGGTGCCGTTGGTGCACCGTTAGTAAAACTTTCACTTTCTCTAATCAATCCTTTACTTGCATCGGAATTCCAAATTGCTATGGAAGAAATGAAACCGCCTGTTACAAACGGGCAAGATAACTCGAATGATCCAAACATAAAACGTATAGCGTTAACATTTGATGATGGACCTCACCCTAAGGTCACAGAACAAATTTTAAATCTACTAGATAAATATCAAGCAAAGGCAACATTCTTTATGCTAGGTAGTCGCGTTCAATACTATCCTGATATCGCAAAAGATGTGCTTGCTAGGGGACATGAAGTTGGAAACCATTCTTGGAACCACCCAGTATTAACTAAACTTTCTATAGAACAAGTATCCAAAGAATATACGTCAACTGCTGGTGCAATCACACAAGCAATTGGTCAAGGACCAACTGTCTTTAGACCTCCTTATGGCGCAACAAACGAAACTGTCAACGGGCAAATTCCAGTACCTGTTGTCTTATGGTCAATTGATACAATGGACTGGAAGCATCGTAATGCGCAACAATTACTACCTTATGTACAAAATAATCTGCACAATAATGCAATCGTCTTAATGCATGATATTCACCAATCAACAGCAGATGGTCTTGAAGCCGTCCTTACTTATTTGCAAGAGCAAGGCTACGAATTTGTCACTGTTTCTGAAATCATGAAATATCGTAAGTAATGTACAACCATTTTTTGAACATCACCAAAATGTGTACTTGATTTAGAATAACCTCAACTATAGGTAAGCATATGGAACGGAAGGCGACGACTCCTAGGGGATTAGCGAGCAACTTGAGACACTCCAGGAGCACAGCCAAACCGTGTTGTGCGACGAAAGCGCAGCGGCAGGAACCTACGAATCTGATCAAGGTTCGCCGCCTAGAAAGCGTCCACCAGTAGTGGTGTCTACTGTCCAGTACATATATTATGTGTAGAGCCATTTTCTAAAACTTAATCGCCCATAAAAATAGCGCATGTCTCTGAAATTGAGACATGCGCTATTTTTTATTTGATTGTTAACGTATCAAGTGGTGTGAAATCGCTTAATTGATAGCTCTTCACTTCATTTCTTGCAATTGTATATAATGCATCATTCACATAAACTACCCGCTGCACAAGATTTTCCCAATCCTCGTACTGATCATTTTTTCCTTTGCTAACTAAATTCCCTTTTAAAATAATACCATTTTCAGCAGTGATTTCGTAAATTTGTGCACCTTGACCATGATACACAACATCATCACCTTTACCTGCCCCATACAACACAACTGGGAAGCCATAATAGTTATATGAACTATTACGGAAGAGTGCCTTCGGATTGTATTGCACTTCAGAATGAGAACCTTTACCTCCAATCTTTACGCTTGATTGCTCTTTCGGATTTTTAAAATCCGATACATCAAATAAGGACATTTTCATATTCGTCGTTACGGTAATATTGCGCCTTGAGTAACCCTCATAACGCTGCTCCGTATCATAGCCAATACCGATTAAATGCGTCTCATCTAGTGGATGCAAATAGTTACTAAAGCCAGGGATTTTCAGCTCTCCTAAGACAGTTGGCTTTGTCGGATCTGCTACGTCTATAACAAAGAGAGGATCGACTTCCTTAAATGTTACTACGTATGCCTTATCCCCCATAAAGCGTGCTGAGTAGACTTTTTCTCCTGGTGCTAGATCTGTCACCGCCCCAACCTGCTGTAAATTCTTATCTAAAATAAACAGGTGATTGCGAGATAATGCTTTTTCATCCCTTGTATTCCCTTCAGTCGTGACGATACGGAAATGCCCGTTATGTTCATCCATTGAATATTGATTTAAAACAGCGCCTTTTACTTCTGTAGTACCCATAAAGTTCATCGTCGTACCCTTTACTCCCCACTTAAATACTTGTGTGTCGACTGCCCTCGGTACCCACATAGCATCCATCGTGCGCTTATTGGCATTTATCGATGCACTTGGTTGATACACTGGAGTTGTTAAATATAGCGCCCCTTCAGACATATATAGCCCACTGCTACCACCTAAGTATCCTTTCGTATTTGCAGACGTTTTTGCCCCGTCCTTCAAATCAACAGCTGTAATTAAACTGTACGTACTATCTAACGTATTCGGTAAGATTGAAATCTTACTGAGAGGTAAACTTTCATAAGTATTACTTACCTTACTATCATACGTTTTCGGTTGTAAATCGACATTCTTACCCTCTCGAAGCATCCAATAATTCGGATGCATATTGCCGATTAAATACAGCGTGTCATTTGTTACACGAATATCCTGTAAAGAACCTTCCTGTGCCACTTTCCTTACATATCTAGGATCACTTGGATTTGTAATATCATAGAAGTATGCAATCGTCATACTTGTGCCTTCTTTTTGTAAATACTCATTCCCAATGGCAATCAAAAGATCATCATATAAAGCTAGTTTCGAAATAGATCGGTTTTCAGTTAGCTTCAAGGATGTTGCTAACTTTAAGTTTTCTGGATCAGTCGCATCAATTACGTCAATACCTGAATCCTTCGCTGTGTAGATGGTACCGTTTTTAACGACGACAACATCGCCTTCCTCAACACCCTCTACCTGATTATTCGTTGTTGATTCTCCTCCAGCGCTATTTTTTAAATTTACAGCGCTATCCTCTAAGGCAAAAGTTTCTATAACACTTCGAGATTCCGAAACCTCTTGTGCTAAAATTGCTTCAAAATATTGCTGAAGCTCCTTCTTCGATGTAACTGCCTCAAGCTTCTCAATAACTGTAAAGTCCAGCGAATGTGCTTTAGTGTTCAATCCACTTTGTACAAATGCTAGCTTTTTTACATGTAATTTATAGCTTCCAGCTTTTAAATCACTAACAATTAGTGATTTTTTATCCGAACCCAATGTTATCGTTGCAGAGACCTTATTTCCCTCACTGTTTGTCACATAAACATCATCACTTGTTGCACTATTTGCCTTTAATTCTTTTGAGAAAAGAGCCTGCCAACTTTGTGTAACAAAAACTGTATTCGTTGCTTTCGCTTCTGATTTAGGCGCTATGAAAAACAATAGAGCAGGCAACAATGCAAGTACAGCAATTAACCCAATACTCATCCACTTCTTCATCGATTCTCACTCCTTCAAATTCTCATTTATTCATTAGACTAGAGTAAAGGATAAAAGTTACATTTTTCTGAAAATTATTTTACATACAAAAAACGAGGGGATTTTCTCCCCTCGTAGAATGTCGTTAAAAGGTATCGAGAATGGACTTCCCAATGCATTTTCATTATTCTTCATTTTAATCAACCATACTCTTCCCATACGTCGGTAAAGGCACGCGTTAGTGAGGGAAGCAGCCCCCATAGCCAAAATCAACGGTCTTATTTTATTGTAAAAGATAAATCATTCTTCAAATGGCCATTTTGGTAACATTTTTTCTAACAGCTTATCATTGCGTTTTCCAAGCACATAATCGGCCTGCATAATCGTATGAATTTCTCGTGTCCCCTCGTAAATGACAGGAGCTTTTGAATTTCGCAAATAACGTGCTAATGGATACTCATCTGAATAGCCATATGCACCGTGAATTTGCAGTGCATCATCCGCAGCCTTATTGGCAAAATCACAAGCTTGCCATTTTGCTAAAGAAGTTTCCCTCGTATTACGCACACCTTTATTTTTCATCTCACCCACACGGTAAACAAGCAAGCGACTCATTTGATAACCCGCTTCCATTTTCGCGATCATTTGCCCAACCAATTGATGCTCCCCAATTGGTTTACCAAACGTTTCACGCTCTTGGCAATACTTCACGCTTGCTTCCATACATGCCTGAATCAAGCCTACCGCACCAGCCGCCACTGTAAAGCGACCGTTGTCTAGCGCGGACATAGCAATTTTAAAGCCTTCTCCCTCTTCACCTAAACGATTTCCTATGGGGACACGGACATCTTCGAAAAATAATTCACCAGTATTCCCAGCGCGAATACCGTATTTCCCTTTAATCGCCTTTGATGTAAAACCAGGCATTGAACGCTCTACAATAAACGCACTAATACCATGATGCTTTTTCGCTTTATCTGTATAGGCGAAGACGATGAAATTATCAGCAATATCACATAAAGAAATCCATGTTTTTTGCCCGTTTAGCACATAATATTCACCATCACGTACAGCTATAGTCGACATAGCCGCAACATCAGAACCCGCGCCTGGCTCTGTTAAACCAAACGCTCCAATTTGCGCGCCCTTCGCCTGTGGCACTAAATATTGCACTTTTTGTGTCTCTGTCCCCCACTGCATTAAAGTCATGCTATTTAAACCCGTATGCACCGATACAGCTGTGCGAAAAGCTGTATCTCCTCGTTCTAATTCTTCACATACAATAGCAAGGGCATTGTAATCCATACCACTACCACCATATTTCTCTGGCACACAAACACCCATTAATCCTAGTTCAGCGAGTTGTGACCAAAGCGCAGCATTAAAGCCTCCCTCCGCATCCCACTTTGCAATATGAGGCACTATTTCATCATCCACAAACTGGCGTACTATTTTTCGTAGCATCTCTTGCTCAGTTGTAAATTCAAAATTCATCACGCCACCTCACCATTTCACAATCATCGCTGATTTATGCGAAGTTTCTTTAATCACAACACCGCGTTTCGCCATTTCTTCGATATATGCATCCCCTGGTACAATTGTTTCAGGCGCGAATACACCACGATTGTTAATAACATTATTGCCAATCATTTGCGCAACGACCGAGATCGTATTTGCTGTTGCACGAGCCATTGCTGTTTCATTAATCGTCATATCTTTACGTACGACCATTTCATACTCATATGTGACTTGCTGTTGTGATTTTTCGCCTGCTACAATGACACGCAGCAACACTGCATCTTGTTTATTGCCAAGCTCTAGCTTCTTTTTCAACGCTTCACGAACAACTGCACGCACAGGTATTTCTCTATTATCCACTTCCACTAGATTGCTATTATCTAGGAATCCAAGGTCTGCTAATAATTTAAATTTCTCTGCATGCCCTTTATAACGAATCGTTTTATATTCAAGCGCTCGCACATTCGGGAAAGTTTTATATAAAGTCGAAATGCCACCTGACGTATAGAAAGCCTCTAGTACTCCAAAATCCTCAAAGTAAATCGGTTCTACGCCTGATAACGATTCCACTTCTTCTAACTTGCCTTTTTGAATCGTTTTTGAAGGCTCTGTATAATGGTCAAACACACCATCTAGTGAAAATACACGTGTATAATGTAGCGGTGGAACTGGTTCAGTAGGTATACCACCTACGTATAGTTTAATAGATTCTACCTCATCTAATTTTGTCGCCCCATACCCCGCCAAGATATTGACCATCCCTGGAGCCACCCCTAAGTCTGGAATGATCGTGACACCTTTTGCTTTTGCCTCTTCATGTAGTTCCAAAATTGTTTCTGTTATTCCACCGATATGGCCACCTAAATCCACTGAATGTACACCAACCTCAATAGCAGTTCTTGCTACGCGTTCATTGAATGAATAGAATAGTGCGTTAACCACAACATCACCTTTACTAATAACAGCCTTCAACGATTCATCAAGTTCTGCATTCAGTTCTATAACTTCAACCTTATCGGTATTTAGCGTTTCTACAAAGGCTTGCGCCGTTTTTACATCTAGATCCCCTAAAAATACTTTCTCCACTTTGTTACTTTTCACTAAATCACGTGCAACCTCTTTCCCCATCAAACCTGCACCTAATACAACAACTTTCATCATGAACATCCCCTTCCATGGATCCGTTATTCTGTATCGATTTGTGCCCTCTGTAATTTACCACTAAAATCTACATAAATACTCTTCCACTCTGTATATACATCTAGCGCTGCAACCCCTGAATCACGGTGACCATTCCCCGTCCCCTTCGTCCCACCAAATGGCAAGTGAATTTCAGCCCCTGTTGTACCAGCATTTACATAGACTATACCTGTATCTAAATCACGTTGAGCCCGGAAAATCGTATTAACGTCTTGCGAAAAAATTGAACTCGATAAACCAAACTTTACCCCATTATTTACTTCTATCGCTTCATCTAGGCTCTCAACTTCAATAAGCGACACGACTGGTCCAAAAATTTCTTCCTGCGCAATAATCATATTTGGCTTCACGTTTGTAAATATCGTCGGCTCATAGAAAAATCCTTTATCATAAGGGGCATCACTTAAAATGCTTCCCCCGGAAAGTAATACTGCTCCTTCTTGCTTCCCAATTTGTACGTAATGGTTTATTTTCTCTAATGCCGCTTTACTAATGACCGGTCCGATTTTGACCCCTTCATCTAGGCCATTACCAATTGTTAAATCCTTCATTGCTTCAAGAAGACGATTTTCTAACTCTTCTTTCACATCTTTATGCACAATAACGCGACTACATGCCGTACATCGTTGACCAGCTGTACCGAATGCGCTCCATAAAATCCCCTCTGTAGCGAGGTTTAAGTCGGCATCACCCATCACAATCACCGCATTTTTCCCGCCCATCTCAAGTGAAATTTTCTTAAGATGCTTACCACCTAATTCCGCCACTTTACTACCGGTTACTGTGGATCCTGTAAACGAGATGACTTTCACATCTGGATGTTCGATTAAAGCAGTCCCAACTGTTGGACCAGTGCCAAAAACGATATTAGCAACACCAGCTGGCAAATTTACCTCTTCAAAAATTTTCCCCATTTCATATGCCATCATCGGTGTTTCATTAGACGGCTTCCAAATAAACGTATTCCCAGCTACAATTGCAGGGAAGGACTTCCACGTTGCAATAGCTACTGGGAAATTCCAAGGTGTTATTAAACCTACAACGCCTATTGGTGCACGCACACTCATCGCAAATTTATTGGCAAGTTCTGAAGGTGTTGTTTCCCCAAACAATCTACGTCCCTCACCTGCCATATAATAAGCCATATCAATGCCTTCTTGCACTTCGCCTCTAGCTTCTTCAATTACCTTGCCCATTTCTTTCGTCAATACTGTCGCTAAATACTCTTTCTTTTCTTTCATCTTTTGACCAATTGCATATAAATAATCTGCGCGTTTTGGCGCCGGAACTAGTGCCCATTTCTTTTGTGCTTTTTTCGCTGCAGTAACAGCCTTATCTACGTCATGTCCTGACGATAATGGAATTGTTGCTAATTGCTCTCCATTTGCAGGGTTTGTCACTGCTATTTTTTGTGAATTTGTATGCTCTACCCATTCACCGTTGATATAATTTTTAATATCCACCATAACCACCCCCGTAAATAAATAATACACATTCTAGTTTTTTATATTCGACATTCGCTATGTTTTTACCTTTTTTTCTAAAACAATTAAATATATGGGAAACTATTGTGATGTATAATCGTATACAGTAACAATAAAAAATATTTTGGAGGAATGACAAGATGAATAACCACGAAATTGACTACAAATTATTCGGCGATGACATGCAATACGTACAAGTTGAGCTTGATCCACAGGAAACTGTTGTGGCTGAAGCCGGCGCATTAATGATGATGGATGATAAAATTCAGATGGAAACAATCTTCGGCGATGGCTCTAAAGGTAGTTCACAAAGTGGACTTATGGGGAAATTAATTGGTGCCGGGAAACGTGTTATTACTGGAGAAAGTTTATTTATGACGACATTTACAAACGTAGGCACAGGAAAACGTCATGTATACTTTGCATCACCTTACCCAGGGAAAATCATTCCGATGGATTTAAGTCAATATAAAGGTAAAATCATTTGTCAAAAAGATGCCTTTTTAGCTGCAGCAAAAGGGGTTTCTGTTGGGGTTGAATTTCAACGTAAAATTGGTGTAGGTTTCTTTGGTGGTGAAGGCTTCATCATGCAAAAACTAGAAGGTGATGGGGTTGCTTTTGTGCATGCCGGCGGTACAATTCATCGAAAAACGTTACAACACGGCGAAGTACTACGCGTCGATACAGGTTGCTTAGTAGCGATGACATCGGATGTAGATTACAACATCGAAACTGTAGGTGGCGTAAAAACAGCATTGTTCGGTGGCGAGGGTATTTTCTTGGCAACACTTCGCGGACCAGGTACAGTGTGGATTCAATCATTACCATTTAGCCGTTTAGCGAGTCGTGTCTTTGCAGCTGCACCTATTTCACAAGGTGGTGGCGGTAGATCTACTGGTGAAGGCGGTATCGGTGGATTATTCGATATGTTTAATAAATAAGTTAGGCATTGTGTCTAAAAAGAGCTACCTCAAATTCCATTGAGATAGCTCTTTTTTCTATTAGTCTATACGATTAGATACGGCTTTTCCTTGCCCATATGCGGCAAGTGCATTGTAATTTAACGTCAGCATGGCTGTTCTTGCTTGTATTGATGCACTCCCGATATGTGGAAGTGCTACTACGTTAGGTAATGTTAGTAATGGATGATTCATTGGAATTGGCTCATATTCAAAAACGTCTAACCCCGCAGCCCATAGCTTCCCACTCTTCATCGTTTCATAAAGCGCTGCCTCATCAATTATGCCACCGCGAGAGGCATTAATTAATACTGCATCATCTTTCATCATTGCAAGCTCTTTGGCTCCAATAAGACCAACTGTGTCTTTATTATAGGGTGTCATAATAACGACAAAATCCGATTGAAGTAATAACTCTTCTAGTGAAGCATACCTAAATCCGTACATTTCCTCAGCTTCATGTCGACGTCTGCGATTATGGTAAAGGACTTTCATATCAAAACCCTTAGCCCGTCTTGCAACTGCTTGCCCAATCCTACCCATACCAATAATACCTATGGTTGTGCACGACACATCCTTGCCTACCAACTGCATTGGATACCAGCTTTTCCACTTACCTTCACGTAAGTAGCGCTCGCTTTCAGGAATTCTTCTGGCAGTTGCTAGTAGTAAACCAAATACTAAATCAGCCGTTGAATTGGTTAATACACCAGGTGTATTCGTTGCCTTAACACCATATTTACGAAGTGCCGGTATGTCTATATTGTTAAAGCCCACTGCTAAATTCGTCACAAGCTTTAAGTTTGGAGCATGTGAAAGCAATTCCTCATCGACAAGATCCTCAAGCGTCACCCATAATACTTCACATTCTGCGACCGCTTCTAACAATTTTTCGCGTGGTATTACCATCTCTTCTTCTGGCCACTGTTTTATATCATAAAATTCTTCTAACGGTTCCACAATATGCGCTGGAAATTTGCGTGTAATGAATAATTTCTTTTTCATATACGTACACCCCTTTAGTCAGTTCCCCTTAGTATCTTAAGCGTATCATTAACAAAAAAGCTATGCACCTACTTTTTAGTACATAGCCATTTATTATTATGTTAAAAACTTTTTATCGTTGTATCTAATCGGGTTGCAGCCTGTTCTAATTCACCCGACGACTCGCCAATTAACTCTACAATATACGCAAGTTCAGCTATTTTGTCCCCTACGTTTTGGAAGCTTACAATTGACGTATCAACCGATCCAGAAATTTCATCAAATGCCCTTAAAGATTCTGCATTTTGAGTAATTCCACTTTTCACAAGTTCTTGAATATCTTGAATAGCATGTATAACTTGTGTCGTAATACCATTAGACTTTCCAATCAAATCGGCAATTTGCTCTACCGAATCTTTCGTTTGATTGGCCAATCTACGGACCTCATCAGCGACAACTGCAAACCCCTTACCATGCTCTCCCGCACGAGCAGCTTCAATCGCTGAGTTGAGTGCAAGCATATTCGTTTGTTCTGCAATACTTTTTACCATGACAACAACAGCATTAATTTGAGAAGAAGATGAATCCAATAACTGCACCATTTCAGCCATCTCAATTGTTTTCTCATTAATTTTTCCTGTTTGCTCATTCAAATTAATCATTTTCGTATAGCCGTCACTTGAAACCTGTTGCATTACCTCCGCTTCGGTAATACTTTCTGATAAGTAACTATTTACTTGTTTTGCACTAGCGATCAGCTCTGTTACAGCCTTATTCGTGTCTTGTGATTGTACTTCCAGTTGTGTGGAAATACTACCTATCACTTCTTTGACATGAGTTTTCACTGCCCCACTTTGCTGCTCCATTAATTGCGCCGAGTAATTGGCATACTCTTCCAAAACAATTTGTTGCTCAAAATTGCATATTTTACTTATAGCATCGCAAATTTCTTCCTCTTCATCAGAAGACAGTTGTAAATCATATACAATTCTACGTAAGGATTTCTCAAGGTTTTGGAATGCTGCTAAATACCATTTGGGATACAGATTAATTTTCACGTGCATCTTGGCTACACGTCGTCGCTTCTCCATAAATTCCTCATCAATTCGACCTTCAAACATCTCTATGATGTGATGACGTAATGTTTGACGTAAACGCTCACTTGAACTATGCTTTTGAATCACTTCTCGTAAAGTAGGTACATTCTCTACGGCTTTATAAAACCCTTGAACAACGTCCACAACACTTTGTTCTACATAAGGCTTCAAGCTTTTGATCAACTGTAAATCACGTTCCGTTAAATTTACAAGCTCTAACTGCTGTAATCGCTCAAAATCTTGAATAACGATGCCCGTGTTTGCTACTTCATTAATAACAATTGTATTTTTTTTAGGTTTACTTCTAAACTGAAACATTTCTCCACCTCATACAGTGTATTATTACTAATTAAATACATTTTCTAATTTGAAACAAAGGGAAATTTACCAAGTAAGCCTTTATGAATATAATTATAAAGTTCCAATATTTTTGTGACAATAGTTTGAATAAAAATAGCTAATTTAAAATGGCTAAATATAGAGAAAACATAAAATAAAAGGTCTTAAGAACTACATAATAACTTCAATATGAACATTTAATATATCACAATAATTCCATAGTGACTTACAATCTGCTATTTCATAAATCTTTTCCACTAAAAAATCACGTATTCTATTTAAGAATACGTGACTTTTATTAATTAAAGAAAAATAATGAAAGCTAATACTGCCGCAAGTACTAAACGATAAATTGCAAATGGCATTAATTTCACTTTTGAAATAAGCGCTAAAAAGAACTTAATTGATAGTAATGCAAACACAAATGAACTAATGAAGCCTACAACATAGAAACCTAAGTAATCCATTGATAGCGTGTCCCAATTCTTCAGTACAGAGACAAGACTTGCACCTGCCATAATCGGTACTGCCATAATGAATGTGAAATCAGCTGCAACGCGGTGACTAATACCAAACAATACCCCACCCGAAATTGTTGCTCCCGAACGTGAGAAACCTGGCCATAATGATAAACACTGCACTAAGCCTACTTTAAATGCTAAGCCGTATGAAATATCATCTAAAGAGTCAACTTTCGGCTTTTTCGGGGCCAATTTATCGGCAGCAATCATTAGAATTGCACCTGCAACTAATGCATAAATGACATGTTCTACTTTAAACAAATGATCGTCAATGAAATCTTTGAAAGCAAAACCGATTACAGTTGCTGGCAACATCCCAACAATGACATGCGCTAAATTGAAGCGTCCCTTCATCGATTTAGACTGTCCACCAATGTTATATAAACCTACTAAGCTTAATATTCGCTTCCACATGACAACGACTACAGCTAATATTGAACCCAATTGCACAACAATTTTAAACGTATTCGCAGGATATTTCCCTAAGAATTCTTCTGTTTTTAGCCACATATCATCGACAATAATCATATGCCCTGTTGACGATACTGGTGCAAACTCTGTCATTCCTTCTACAAAGCCCAAAATGAGCGCCTTTAATAATTCTATAATTTCCACTTTGTCACCTTACCTTTTTTGTATCAAACACAATTTACATTATATATAAGTTGAATAAAAGAATCTTCATTTTTCGATACTTTTCATCGAAAAGTAATATCCACTACCCACAGTTCAGAACGACTACCAATACGAATTGGTGGTCCCCAAAAGCCAAAGCCTGATGAAACAAGTGTATGCATTTGCTCCTTTAACTTATAACCATGATCGAGCTCAAAAACACGTGCAGTAATATGCTGATTTGGCCACATTTGCCCTTTATGTGTATGCCCTGACATATGAAAATTCACACCTTCTTGCGCTGGCGTTACTAAATCATTTGGCGTATGATTCATCACAAACCACGGCAAATGATTATCTACTCTTAATGCCTTTAATTTCTGCCGTTCTTTATTCGTTGTATCCTCTTGCCCAGTTATTAAGAACGCTTTATCAACTTGAATAGTTTCATCTCGTAAAATTTTTACGCCGGCTTTATCCATTTCCTCAACGAATTTAGGAATCTTCTTGCCGTAATATTCATGATTTCCGAGGACCCCATATACACCATACGTTGAGGTAAGCTGTTTCATCACCTCTGCCATGCCATCCTCCACAAACCACTTAGGATCATCATCAACAAGATCTCCCACTAAAAAGACAACATCCGGCTTCGCTTCATTTGATACATTAACAAAACGTTGTAGATGTCTTTTATTCGATAAAACACCTAGATGAAAATCTGACGCAACAACTACACGCATTGACGTCAATTCACTATCTTTTTTATCCATCGTTACTGTTAAATTACGCACAACGGGTGAATAGGCTAAGTACGATCCAACGATAAATAATAGAACCAACACAGCAACCACAATGCACCCAATCAACTGAACATTTTTAAATGGCGTCACCCACATGACAAATTGCGCCATTAAACAAAGGAGCAACCCATATTCAAATATAAACATCCAGTAATTACCGATTACCGAAAAAATTCTTAGTGACTCATGTAAACGTCCAATCACAATACTAAACGACACAACATACAGGATTGTCCAAAAAATGATTGTATTGTAATACCAATCCATTGCTACAAGCCAACGCCTCGCATTCCATCCCAAATAAAATGTTAAGCCGCTATATATTACAACTACAAGCGCTCCTATAATTTTTGCCATCTAATAGACTCCTATTTCCATATATTAATTGTTAATTATATCATTTTCATATGCAATCGTATTTCAAAAGCCCCTTATAATTTATCTTAATTTTCTGTAAAGTTATACATATATACGAGAAAGCATAGATAAAAACAGAAAGGAGTTTTTTTCGGTATGACTAAATATAATTTTGAATCCATTGAGCACGAGTTATTTCGTAAATCTTTACGTAAATTTTTAGCAGAGGAAGCCGAAGTGCATTATGAACAATGGGAAAAAGACCGTCTCATTCCACTTGTATTTTGGCGTAAGCTTGGGGAAATGGGTTATTTATGTCCCCAAGTGGAAGAACAATATGGTGGGCTCGATTTAGATTTTAGCTTTGGTGTCATTATTCAAGAAGAATTAGAGCGCATCGGCTCAAGTCTCATCGGTGTTGGTCTGCATAATGATATTGTTGTGCCTTACATAGAGGCCTTCGGTACAATTGCACAAAAATCGCGTTGGTTACCTAAATGTGTAACAGGTGAATTCATTACAGCAATCGCAATGACTGAACCAGGAACAGAATCAGATTTAGCAAACATCCAAACGACTGCCATTCGTGACGGCGATCATTATATCGTGAATGGACAAAAAACCTTTATTACAAATGGTATTCATACTAATTTAGTCGTTGTAGCTGTGAAAACAAATCCAAACGCAGAGAAAAAGCATCGAGGTGTCAGCCTTCTGGTGATCGAAGGAGATACGCCTGGCTTTACGAAGGGGCGTAAACTGGAAAAGGTCGGTATGCATGCACAAGATACAGCTGAATTATACTTTGATGACTGTCGTGTACCCGTTGGAAATTTACTCGGTGAAGAAGGGAAAGGCTTCAGCTATATGATGGAGAAATTACAACAAGAGCGCTTAATAGTTGCTATTGCGGCACAAACCGCTGCTGAAGATATGCTTTCTCTAACAATCGACTACGTGAAATCACGCCAAGCTTTTGGCAAACATATTAGTGACTTCCAGAATACACAATTCATGATTGCTGAAATGGCAACCAAAATTGAACTAGGCAAATCTTTTTTAAATTCATTAATCGAAGACCATATTGCTGGTAAAGATGTCGTTACAAAAGTTTCGATGGCAAAATATTGGATTACAGAAAATGCACGAGAGCTCTCAGCACAGTGTATGCAACTTCACGGAGGCTATGGCTATATGGAAGAATATAAAATTGCTAGACGATTCCGAGATATCCCCGTTATGTCCATTTATGCAGGTACCAACGAAGTGATGAAAATGATTATTGCAAAAAACATTGGTTTATAGCTATTTATAGATAAAAAACAGCGGCAGATACTTTCTACCGCTGTTTCTCAATTTATACTGTTGGAATTGTGACGATGACTTTAAATAAATCACCATCAACTTCAATACTCATTCGTGCACCATGCAAATCTACGATAGATTGTGCAATAGCTAAACCTAATCCAGAGCCCTCTGTATGACGAGAAGCATCTGCTCGTTTGAAACGTTCAAATAATTCATCTGCATTTTCACTTATTTCATACTTTGCAACATTTTTCACAGTAAATTCCGCTTCACCATTTGCATGGCGTTTTAACGTTACATAGACACGTGTACCTTCAAGTGCGTATTTCAAGACATTGACAATTAGATTATCAATAAGTCTCCACCATTTTTGCCCATCTACATAAGCATAAATAGATTCAGGTGGCATCGTCATACGCAAGTCTAAGCGTTGTTTTGCTAAATCTTCCTCGTGCTCACCCACAGCCTGCTGTACAAGTTGTGTTAAGTCAACACGACTTCTATGAAGCTCGATATTCCCACTCGCCATTTTTGACACTTCAAACAAGTCTTCAATCAGTACCTTCAGTCGATCTGATTTTTTATCGAGAATGTGAATGTACTGTTTTCGTTCTTCTTCTGTTAAATCCGGCTTTTTCAATAGATCCGTATACGTAATAATCGATGTTAACGGTGTGCGTAAATCATGACTTACATTCGTAATAAGCTCTGTTTTCAAACGCTCACTTTTCGCTTGTTCATGCATTGACGTGCGAACACCTTCGCGTAAATGATTTAAATTCTCTGCATGCTTAGCTAGTGGTGATTTCCCCTTCACCTTTACATCACGATTTAAACGTCCCTCTGCCATATCTTCCGTATCCTTCATAATGCGGTTTAGGTAGCCCATGCGTGATAGGAAGACAACAAATGCTGGTACACCCACAATCCCACAAACTCCAAATACTAGTACAGGGAATCCTCCATTTACCATTGAGGCAACAAAACTTCCCCCACCGAAGAATGCAGCAGCTACTACAACAATCGAGTGTAGTGCGATTGAACGATTTAAAAATAGATCTGCGATCGAATCACCTAGATGCCATAAATAACTTTCTCGTAGATTCCTCCCTAGTTCATCAAGTGTATTTATACGTCTGTATAACCAAATAGCTTGAATAAAGAAGGCTATCCCCAATATACTCATAACTACCATCGATGTCAGGAATTGAGCTATAAACTCTACATAATTACTATGGTATTGATATTCAATCGGTTCAAAAAGTAAATAAAATGATAGCCAGTACACAATACCTGTTAAGAAAACGCTCGTTACTTGCCAATCAAACCGTAATTTTTTTAGCTTTGCTTCAAAATCTCCCCATATAGAAATTGTGATAATTGATTTACGCCAACGCCACGCTATAAATGCAGCAACGAGGCTAGTGAGCCAAATGAAAGAATATACATATTGATTGCGTTTAAATTTATTGTAGTCTTCCTCATTTCCCATTGATAGAAATGAAGATTTCGTTATTGCAATTGTACCTGTATACGTATATTCCTGCGCAATCGTTGGATTCTCTTCGTATGGACTAGTCGCTACTTCTTCTGTTTTTATCGAGTCAGTAAACATTCCTCGGTCCTCATCCACATACGTGTGTTCATCCGTAAATTCACGATCGGTGTTAATATACACATAAGCTTGGTGTGAAATCCCATTTAAACCTTCACTAATATTCCATGTACGCAATGGCTTTTGCGCCGTATATTCCACTTTATAAGCGAGATCCTCACTTACATCTCCTGAAACATATTTTTTACCATTTTCAGTATTTACTAACTCATACGAAAAGTAGTTAAAGCTTTTCTTAAAATTTTTCGCTTCTCGTCGCGCTGCTGCTATATATTCATCAATAACAGCTTCTTTTTCTTTCATGACTTTCGTTTTTACATACTCATCATCTTCGAAATTTTTCGTAATGTCTTTAATTTTGTCATCTCGTTCTGCCTCAAGTTTGGCCTTTAACTCATCTGCTTTATTTGCAATTGCTTCTTGAATTTGCGCCTCGTATTGCTGTCTAATATTTTCAACTTGGTTACCGAAAGAGCCATAACGATTGCGATGTTCCTCTATTTCTTCTTGTGACACCGTCAATTTCTTTTTCAGCTCATCCGCTTTTGGAACATTCAATACATAAGGCCCTAATTCCTCTTCAAATTGCTCCAAATTAAATCCGAAATCGTCAGTATCAAAATATGATTTCCCAATATATTTATAGCCAATATTTGCAAATAAAAACACGCCAAAGATAAACCAAATTAAACAAATGAGTGCAAGGAGTGATTTCCATTTCTTCATTAGCATTTACTCCCTTCTTCTAAAAAATTTTCTCAAGTAATTTCAGCATTTCTGGTGAGCGTGCATTTACCACTTGGTACGCATACACACCAAAATAAATTAGCCCGATTACACCTGCTACAAAACCAGCTACGGTTATATACTGTTCGATTTTATTTCTCCATTTTATAGCCAACGCCCCACACCACCTTTAAATAGCGTGGATTTTTCGGATCCGCTTCGATTTTTTCACGTATTTTACGAATATGGACAGCCACAATATTTTCCGCATTGTACGCTTCCTCATTCCACACACGCTCGTAAATTTCCCGAATCGAAAAGACACGCCCTGCATTTTTCATTAGTAATTCTGTAATTTTGTATTCAATAGGTGTTAATCGAACAGGCTCACCCTCAAGAATCACTTCTTTGGCATCTTCATCTAGCACAAGACCGTCAATTTCCACCTTTGCAGCTCCGTCATTATATGTCCCAAGTTGTACATAACGACGAAGTTGCGATTTCACGCGCGCCAAAAGCTCTAATGGATGGAATGGCTTTGTAACATAATCATCTGCGCCTACAGATAACCCGTGAATTTTATCGCCGTCTTCTGCCTTTGCACTAAGCATAATAATTGGAATATTACGCTCTTCACGAATTTTAAACGTTGCTGTAATGCCATCCATATTCGGCATCATAATATCTAAAATAATTAAATGTACTTCATTATTAGCTAGCTTTTCGAGTGCCTCAGCACCATCCGCAGCCTTAATCACATTATAGCCTTCATTTTTTAAGTAAATTTCTATACCATCACGAATATCC
Source organism: Lysinibacillus sp. NPDC096418 (assembly GCF_044762775.1). NCBI lineage: Bacteria > Bacillati > Bacillota > Bacilli > Caryophanales > Bacillaceae > Lysinibacillus > Lysinibacillus sp. NPDC096418. Next base: position 7,730 of record NZ_JBIWEY010000017.1, on the reverse strand, counting down.
TGATCATCATCTGTTACTAGAACTGTTAACTTCGTCATGATATACACCTCGCTCTCAAGTAATATTGTACCTTCCAATTCTTAATATCCAGTTATCATAAAAATGAAGAATTTCTTAAGAAAAAAAGAGGTCGCTACAAAAATCTTGAGCTCCCCCTTTTCTAGTATATCATTTTGTATTTTTGCTTCCGAGCGTCAATACCAAAATACCTCCGAGCAGCATCACTACACCGCCCCAAGAGGTTACACTTAAAAATTCCCCTACAAAAAAGACACCAAGTATTGCCGCTGTTAAAGGTTCTGCTAACGATAATGTAACTGCCGAAGATGAACTTATTTTTTGCAAACCACTTAAAAACAATAAATAGGCGACACTTGTACACATAACCCCCATGAAAAGCATGGCCCATAAATTATGTGACTGCGTTAGCCAGCTATAACCTTCACTAATGGAGAACGGGAATAACAATAATGCACATAGCGAAAATGTCATAGCGACTGCCGGTAATGCATCCTCACACATCATTAACTTTTTACTAACATTTGTGTAAAAAGCAAACGACACACCCGCACATAATGCCAGTATAATGCCACCTATATGTACTGATGCATCACCGGTATTCACAAATAGTAGTACACAACCAACGATTGCTAACGTAGTCGCACCTCCCCACACCTTCGTAGGGCGTACTTTCCACAACATCCACTCTAACACGCCTGAGAAAACTGGTGCGCTACCTATCGTCACTACTGTACCAATAGCAACACCCGTTAAACGGATCGATGAGAAAAACAACCCTTGGAATAACGCAATACTCGTTGCAGCCATTAATGTCCAACGCCATGACCACGTGCGTAAACGTATTTTACCTAGTGCTATTGCGACAACTAATAACAATCCTCCACCAATAGCTGAACGTACTGCAGCTACCGCTACTGGAGAAATACCATCATCTAAAAAAGTTTGTGTTGTACCAGTCATACCCCATAAGATAGCTGCCACCAACACAAAAAAATATGGGTACATACTCAAAAAACTGCACCTCAATCCTTACGATTATTAACTCTAACTATACCATTTCAATACATTCAGACAATTCTTTATTTCATAATATTTACTTTCAATAAGATAATAGGCGTTGTGGCATAAAAAAGTTATAATAAAAGCAGTAAAAAGGAGCGAACACTATGTATAAAACTTTAGAGGAAACCGCCATCGAGCTGGGGATGCCCGAGGATCAAGTGCTTCGCTATATCTATGAAGGACGGATTCGTTCTGTTTACGACGGCGAACAATTGCTTATAAACAGCAGTCAATTTAGCACTTATTTTGATCAGCTTGAGCGAATTAAAGAAGAAATCGAAATTTGGCGCAACACACCAATCCCTGAAGATATTGACGTCAAGGATGAAGACTAAGAATACGAAGCAAAAATTCCCGTGCAGCTAATTTGCCTGCACGGGAATTTTTAAATTGTTACGACAAAGCCTGCGCGTTTGCCGATAATTTCTGCGTAATCTTCGACCATAACACTTGCCGTTGGATACATACCTGCACCCGGACCAACTAGCGTTAATGTGCCAATATAATTTGTATTTAACGCTACTGCGTTGTTTACGTCATCAACTGGGTAAAGTGGATGTTCTTTATCAACTAATAGTGGGCCGACTTTTGCTACCACTTTACCATCTGCTAGCTTTTCAACCTCTGCAACATGGCGATAACGTAAGCCTTTTTCATTTGCTTCCTTCACTTGCTCCGCTGAAATACTGTCGATACCAATAACCTCAACGTCAGCCCAATCTGGTTGTTCACCAAATGCGAGTGCACTTAAAATCATTAATTTTTTGAAAGCATCTTGGCCAGATACGTCATTATACGGATCAGCCTCTGCATAGCCTAATTTTTGTGCTTCGGTTAACGCATCCGCAAATGACCAACCTTCCGCACGCATTTTCGTTAAAATATAGTTAGATGTACCATTTAAAATTCCTTGAATACGACTTACATCGTTTACAAGAAGAATATTTTTCATCGTTTTGATAACAGGAACGCCACCCGCTGTTGTTGCTTCATAACCTACAAAGACTCCATTTTTCTTTGCTAGCTCTTGCAGCTCAAGACCACGTTTAGCAAACATTACTTTGTTTGCAGTAATTACATGGCATTTATGCTCTACTGCACGTTTTAGGTAGCTGTACGCTGGTTCTTCATTGACAATCGCTTCAAATACGACTTGCATGCCTGGCTCTGCTAACACATCCTCCATGCTCGTTGTCATCAAGTGGGCTGTCCCCGGTACACGCTCACGACTAGCATCCGTTACCAAAATTTTTGCTACTTCTAGTTCAATGCCTAATTTATTCTTAAGTTCTTCTCGTTTTTCATTTAAAATATGGTAAATCCCTTGGCCTACTGTTCCAAAACCTAAGATTGCTGCCTTTATTGTTGCCATTACCGTCATTCCCTCCAACATACGCTTCGAAATTTGATCAATTCCGCCTCGGTGGAATTGCGTCCAGATTTTGAATTGTGCATCGCACAAATTCAAACAATTCAAAATTTAACTTAATGAAAATTGTAACGTAAAAAAATACATTACACAAGAAAAATCTCTCTAGAGAGGACATTTGTTTTCTCTAGATGTGCAATAGAAATCGGTTTCATTCCTTGTACTATACGTACTTTAGCACTTATATAATTTTGAATAAATATCGACGATTCATTTATTCATATAGAGTGCCCAATTATCTTTATTTCTTTCTATATAATTGTCTATTTATTTTTGGAGCAAAAAACTCGCTCTCCTATTTTAGAGAACGAGTAATAAATTCATTATATGAAAGTTTACTAGCTTGCTTTAGTTAATCGTACATAGTGATATTGAGCTAAAGCTGCTTGCACAATTTTTTCTTCAACTTGTGTAAAGTTTGGTACTGCATATGTGCGTTCTACTAATTGAAATGTACCGTATTTTAAATAGTATTCTGTTGCTGGTAATGAAATATGACTTCCACTATGTACCGCGTATGTTTCAAATACTTCCTTCACTGTATATGCTTCTTCTTTTGTATGCACAAATTCTTTAAAGGCTGTGTGTCCAAAAGCTTGTTGCCATCTCGTCTCAACTAACGAAAGTAAGTGCTGAATGGACATGTTATTTACAAATTCATTACTTTCATTTAATTCATAAATCAGATACGATGCAACGTTTTGTGCACTATAAACATTTCCCATTTCAAACACTCCTTCTTCTTCAGTTCTACAAGATCACGAGTAGTTACTGGCTATGCAACTACTCGCCTTTTTTTCTATATATTCAAAAGTGGGGGAGCACTTATGAAAACGTAATTTGTATTGTTATTCGTTTTGGTTGGTAACCTTCTAACGTTCAACTTAATCCCTAGTATACAACAAGGTTTTAAATAAATCAATAATACTTATAAAATTACTTGGTATTAATTTTAAAAAAATCTAGATTACTCATCAAATGGAATGAACTATTGATATAGCAACGTTTTACGCATTGCCGAATGAGGCATTTCGAATGAGAAAATACGTAAACGTTACAACTATCAATCTAGTTTATCTAAAAATCAAAGTACGAATTAAGCCTTTACTTGTTGAGCAGCAACAACTTGTGCAATAGCTTGTTCTAAATCTGCAATAATATCTTCAATTGCTTCTAAACCGATTGATAAGCGAATGAGCTCCTCCGATACACCAGTTTGAATTAGTTCTTCTGCCGAAAGCTGTTGGTGAGTTGTAGATGCTGGGTGAATAATTAAAGACTTCGCATCCCCTACGTTCGCCACGTGGGAGAATAATTTTACGCTGTCAATTAATAGACGACCTGCTTCTCGTCCACCTTTAATGCCAAATGTAAGCACAGAACCGAAGCCATTTTTCAAATATTTCTTCGCTAGATCATGGGTTGGGAAATCTTTCAAGCCATTGTAGTTTACGTATTCCACAGATGGGTGGTTGCGTAAATATTCAGCGACTGCTTGTGCATTTTCATTGTGTTTAGGGATACGCAAATGAAGCGTTTCTAAACCTTGTAATAAGTTGAATGCTGCATCAGCACTTAATGTTGGCCCGAAATCACGAAGTAATTGTACGCGCAATTTTGTGGCAAATGCAGCCGCCGCTGTATCAATTCCGTAACGTAGGCCGTGATATGATGCATCTGGTTCTGTAAACCTTGGGAAGCGACCTTTTGTCCAGTCAAATTTCCCCGCATCTACGACAACGCCACCTAATGTTGTTCCATGACCGCCAATCCATTTCGTTGCTGAGTGGACAACAATATCTGCACCAAATTCGATTGGAGTTGAGCCATAAGGAGAAGCGAATGTGCTATCGATAATTAATGGCAACCCATTTTCATGTGCAATATTCGCTACTGCCTCAACGTCTAATACTTTTAAGCTTGGATTTCCGTAACCTTCAGCGAATATCGCTTTTGTTTTTTCATTAATAGCTGAACGGAAGTTTTCTGGATTTGTTTCGTCTACGAATATTGTTTTAATACCGTAGTTTGGTAATGTGTTGGCTAGTAAATTATATGTGCCTCCGTATAAAGAGCTTGCTGCTACGATTTCATCACCAGTGCCTGCAAGGTTTAAGATTGAAAACGCGATAGCTGCTGCACCAGATGAAAGTGCTACTGCCGCTGTACCGCCTTCTAATAAAGCGACGCGCTTCTCGAAAACGTCTACAGTTGGGTTAGTGATACGTGTATATATATTGCCTGCTTCTTCTAAAGCGAAAAGACGTTGCGCATGAGCAGTGTCTTTAAATACGAATGCTGTTGAACGGTAAACCGGTACTGTACGAGAGCCAGTCACTGGGTCCGGCTCTTGGCCACCGTGTAGTAGTAGTGTTTCTGGTCTAAGATTTGTCATTGAATAATTCCTCCTAAATGGTTGTTTTTTTACGATGGTACCGGAGATGAGGAGGATTTTTGTGTAGAAAACAAAAACCCCCTTCAGTTAAGAAGAGGGTTGCGGTTGCAAGTTTTCCTCCCCTTATCTGCCAGATCCAATTAAAGAATCTGTAGGAATTAGCACCTTAGCAAGTTCGTCACTTGCTGGTTGCTGAAGCATCATCGGGCCTATCCCTCCGCCTCTCTTGATAAGAGTATGTGATTCAATTTCCATCGTTGTTACACAGTATAAACTTAGTATTTTTTTCTGTCAACACTAAAATTTTATATTTTCTGAACCTTCTGTCCTCTAAATCTCGTACTATAAATACATATACTACTAATAACTAAATATTTTTGAAAGGAGCTTTTTATGATTCAAGCTGTAATAATATGTATCCTTGTTGGTTACCTAATCGGCTGTATCCATGGCTCTAAAATAGCGCATCTTTTATCGGGCGTAGACTTAAAAAAAGCTGGGCATGGCAATGCTGGTGCCTCGAACGCTACGCTTACTCTTGGTTGGAAGTACGGCATTTTAGTAGCACTTATTGATATTGGTAAAGGGGTTGCAGCAATAATTGGAATACATCTATATTTCGCAGATTCATCATTATTTACAGGTGAACAAATTTGGCTACTAACCTATACGATTGCAGCTGGGGTTATTTTAGGACACAATTTCCCATACCATATGAGTTTTAACGGCGGTAAGGGAACTGCTTCAATTATCGGTATTTTACTAGCTGTCGATTGGAAAATTGGACTCTTCGCGCTTATTTTATTCGTCATATTATCCTTCGCTACAAACTATTTAATCGTAGGTGTACTTGAGTTTTATCTGGTCTTTTGTACAGCGACGTATCTATGGATTCCTGGTATTGGTCCTACCTTTATCGCAATTGGACTATTCATCATCGCGATTGTTCTGCACATTGAAAATATTAAGCGGCTCGTTCAAGGAACCGAACCAAAGGTAACGACTGCCTTTAAGAAAAATAAATAATATTCAAATAGATCTTTTGTCATTTCTGTGACCTTGAATTTTCTCGTAAAGACCCATGTTTTCTATGAATAGAGCATATCTTATATCCTTTCAAAATTAATAAAAAATTCACAAATTACTTTCTTAATAAAACATTTAACTAACCGAAGTTATAGGTAGTTATAACTATAATTGTGAATAGAAAGGATGAATCATTATGTCTAATCCCGATCAGGCAGTACCTAAAAGAAATTTAAAACCCTTATGGATTGGCTTAGCATTCACAGCACTTATTATTATTACTTTTTTACCAAACGATGGGGACTTACCTGTAGTTGGTCAACGAGCTTTAGCTATTTTAGCCTTCGCTATCATACTTTGGGTAACTGAAGCTGTATCCTATCCCGTCAGTTCTGCGATGATTATTGCAATTTCTGCCGTATCACTCGGTCTTGCGCCTTCCATGGAAGATCCTTCAGTTGAACTTGGCACAAAAGCAGCGTTAAAAATGGCACTCGGCGGTTTTAGTAACTCTGCTGTAGCACTAGTTGCAGCAGCTCTCTTTTTAGCAGCTGCTATGCAAGTCACAAATCTACATAAACGTTTGGCCTTATGGGTTTTATCGATGGTCGGTACAAAAACAAAAGCGATCGTTTTCGGTGCTATTTTAGTATCGATTGTATTAGCATTCTTTGTACCTAGCGCAACTGCTCGCGCAGGCGCAGTTGTCCCAATCCTACTGGGAATGGTTGCAGCTTTCGGTTTACCACGTGATAGTAAACTTGCTGCCCTACTCGTCATCACTTCTGTTCAGGCCGTTTCCATATGGAATATTGGTATTAAAACAGCCGCTGCACAAAATATGGTTGCATTGAACTTTATTCAAAAAGAATTCGGTATTGATATCTCATGGGGCGCATGGTTCATTTATGCAGCGCCTTTCTCAATCATTATGTCGATTGCATTATTCTTCATTATGATTACACTCATTAAGCCTGAAACGAATAATATTGAGGGTGGACGTAATGTCATTAAAAAACAATTAGCTGAACTCGGGCCACTAAAAGGACCAGAAATTCGGTTAATCGCTACATCTATTATTTTATTATTTTTCTGGGCTACAGAAGGGAAATTACATCCATTCGATACCACTACTGTAACAATTGTTGCCATCGCAATTTTATTAACACCAAAAGTTGGCGTATATACATGGAAAGATGTTGAAAAAGTTATTCCTTGGGGTACAATTATCGTCTTCGCAGTCGGCATTGCACTCGGTACGATTTTACTCGATACAAAAGGAGCACAATGGTTATCTGACGCTGTATTCGGTTCACTTGGTCTAGACTCTATGCCGATTCTAGCAACAATTGCTCTCGTATCTATTTTCAATATTTTAATCCATTTAGGCTTTGCGAGTGCAACAAGTCTTTCTTCTGCACTCATCCCAGTATTTATCGCCCTAGCTACAACCATTACGATGGATGTTGACCAAATTGGCTTCGTGTTAGTCCAACAATTTGTCATCAGCTTCGGCTTCTTATTACCAATTAGCGCACCTCAAAATATGCTTGCCTACGGTACAGGTGCATTCACTGGTAAGGATTTCTTAAAATCCGGTATTCCATTAACGATTATTGGCTATCTCCTCGTACTACTCTTCTCAGCAACATACTGGAAGTGGATTGGCTTATTATAAATAAAAAAAGCCTTGAAGGACGAATATGAACTGAACCCTATAAAGTAGACAGTTTAATAAAAGACCATTTGCTACATTAAACAGCGATTAAATGACTTCGGTATGCTGCCGGAGTCATT